>CAINEZ010000339.1 GCA_903847905.1 uncultured Bacteroidota bacterium | reverse complement strand
TTTTATACAAAAAATATTTTTTAAACTATGTCATTTTTTTTCAGATTATTGTGTACTTGTTTCAATTTCGGACGAAAATAATGTAAAGAAAATTTATAATGGAGTGCTCCCAAAACGAACATGTTTATCTTTTCATACTATTGATGTTGAAAAATTCTTATCTGGTAAATTGTCCGAAAAACAAGAAATATTTACAACTATTGCCTGGATGGAAAGTATAGATAATATGTTTCGTAAAGGAGTAGATAAAGCATTATTTGTTTTTAAATTTTTAACTGAAAAGGAAGAATATTCTGATGCAAAATTATATATCATTGGGAAAGAAGGAGAGGGGGCTGATTATTTAAAAAGACTTTGTAATGATATGAAAATATGTGACAAAGTTGTTTTTACAGGAAGTATTGAAGAAGAACATAAAGTAAATATTCTTAAACGAAGCAAATATTATTTCCAATTATCATCTTACGAGGGTTTTGGAATAGGAGCCTTAGAAGCACTTACTGCAAAAAATATTGTAATTCATTCAGGGAACGGAGGATTAAAAAATACTATTAAAGATTATGGCATAAAAGTCGATTTGAAAATTGATATTGAAAAACAAATAGAATTTATTTATGAACGGTTATTAAATTTTGATTATGAAAAATTAGAAATTGCCCAAAAATATGTTCAGGATAATTATTCAAATATTAGAAGACTAGAGGATTTTGAAAAAATATTACCACGATGAGGTTGTTAGTTAATACTTCAAATCTTAAAGTAGGCGGGGGGATACAGGTCGCTCTCTCTTTGATAAGTGAATTTAAAAATTTTCATGAACATGAATATCATATAATATTCTCTTCGAGTATTGCAGATCAATTACACAAAGAACAATTTCCAAAGAACTTTTACTTTTATAATATTAATTATTCCCCCGTTTATTTTTCAAAAAAAATCTTCGCTCTGAAAAAATTAAATGCAATAGAAAAAAAAGTTCACCCCGACTGTGCGCTATCAATATTCGGCCCGTCATACTGGAGCCCTAAGGTTCCTCATGTTATGGGATATGCCTTGGGGTATTTTCTTTATCCCGATTCTCCATTCTGGGAAATAATTAGTTTTAAAGAAAAGTTATATATAAAATTATTGAAAGTAATAAAAACCTGGCAAATCAAGAAAAATGCCAATTACTTTCATATTGAAACTTTGGATGCAAAATTACGTTTGAATAAATATTGCAAAATTCCTTTGGATAACATAATGGTTGCCTCAAATACATATCACAATATATTTGATAATTTCGTTGACAATCATATCTTGCCTCCAAAAGAAAAAAATGAATTCAGGTTAGTTACTATTTCTGCTTATTTTGCTCATAAAAACCTGACAATTATCAATGAGGTCATCACTGAACTTAATAAGCAGGATAAATACTTTTTTAAATTTATAATAACAATTCCTGACAATATATTTAAAAATAAATTCATAAACTCGGAAAATATTGTTAATCTTGGTCCGGTTAAAATTTTGGATTGCCCTTCAATATATGCACAATCAGACGCATTATTTCAACCTACTTTATTGGAAATATTTAGCGCAAGTTACCTGGAAGCAATGAAAATGGGCTTACCTATTTTGACATCAGATTTACCTTTTGCGCATGATGTTTGCAAAAATGCAGCAGAATATTTTGATCCGATGGATCCGCGAAAGATTGCTGAATCAATTTTAAGTGTTGCGAAGAATAACACATATCGTAATACATTAAAGGAAAATGGTTCCCGGAGATTGAAAGATTTTGATACATCAAAGCAGAGAGCCGAAAAAATTCTTAACTTTTGTTCTAACATAATCAGCAAAAATGTTCAAAAATAAAATATTATTGATTACCGGCGGGACAGGTTCCTTTGGCAACGCTGTTCTGCAACGATATTTGAAAACAGATATCAAGGAAATTCGAATTTTCAGCCGCGATGAGAAAAAACAAGACGATATGCGTCAATTGTATCATAACGACAAAATAAAATATTATATCGGAGATGTTCGCGATAAACACAGTATAGACAGTTCTCTTGTTGGAGTTGATTATGTTTTTCATGCTGCAGCCCTTAAACAAGTTCCTTCCTGTGAATTCTTTCCTATGGAAGCTGTCAGAACTAATGTAATAGGTTGCGAAAATGTATTGGATGCTTCTATTAAAAATGGAGTAAAAAAAGTAATTGTGTTGAGTACGGATAAAGCGGTTTACCCTATAAATGCCATGGGGCTTTCTAAAGCCTTAAGCGAAAAAGTCATGGTTGCAAAATCCAGGAACCTTAATGGATCAGAAACTATTTTTTGTGGTACCAGGTATGGCAACGTGATGGCTTCAAGAGGGTCTGTAATCCCTTTGTTTATTGATCAGATAAAAGCCGGCAAACCTCTCACCATCACCGATCCGGAGATGACACGTTTTATGATGACACTTGAAGATGCTGTAGATTTAGTTTTGTATGCGTTCGAGCATGGAAGAAACGGTGATATGTTCGTTCAGAAATCTCCTGCTTCTACAATACGGGATTTAGCTACGGCAATTATAGATCTGTATAAAGCCAATAACAAAATTCAAATCATAGGAACACGGCATGGTGAAAAGCTTTATGAAACTTTAGTAAACAGGGAGGAAATGACAAAAGTTGAAGATATGAAAAATTATTTCCGCATACCTGCAGATAACCGCGATCTGAATTACGGGAAGTTTTTTACAGAAGGTGAATCCGAAGTTTCATCAACAAGTGAATATACATCACATAACACGGAACGTCTGAATGTAGAACAAACCAAAAAAATATTATTAAAATTAAAAATGATTAGAAATG
>CAINEZ010000338.1 GCA_903847905.1 uncultured Bacteroidota bacterium | reverse complement strand
TGTTCCTGAACGTAATAACTGTCCGGCTAAGTGATTTGCTGCTTTTGTATCGGGCATTGATTTAACTATTTCTACAATCAATACAGCAAAATTAATTAGTCGTTCTTCAAGGTTTTGTTTATTCATCTAATTTCTTTCTGTAATTTTTTTTACTTCTAAAATCATATATCGTTAATCATTGCTCTTAAATCAATATATCTTTTTTAGTTAAACATTAAATAAGGAGTCAACAAACTCTTTCTTGTCGAACACCTGTAGGTCTTCAATTTTTTCGCCTACGCCAATATATTTAACAGGAATTTTAAATTGATCTGAAATGCCAATAACAACGCCGCCTTTTGCAGTGCCGTCAAGTTTTGTTATGGCAAGCGCATTTACTTCGGTTGCGAGAGTAAACTGTTTCGCTTGTTCAAAAGCATTCTGTCCTGTTGATGCATCAAGAACAAGCAGTACTTCATGAGGAGCATCAGGAATTACTTTTGCCATAACATTCCTGATCTTTGAAAGTTCATTCATCAGGTTCACTTTATTATGCAGCCGTCCTGCTGTATCAATAATTACAACATCGGCATTTTTAGCTTTGGCTGAAGAAAGAGTATCAAATGCAACTGATGCAGGATCGGCGCCCATTCCCTGCGACACAATAGGGACATCAGCTCTTTGAGCCCATATTATAAGCTGGTCAACAGCAGCAGCGCGAAAAGTATCGGAAGCCCCAAGAATAACCGATTTTCCTGCTTTCTTAAGTTGATAAGCGAGTTTGCCTATAGTTGTAGTTTTACCAACACCGTTTACACCAACTACCATTATTACATAAGGTCCATCGGTTTTAGGAATATCAAAAGAATCTGTACTAAGAGAATTACTTTCGTCAAGCAGTGCTGAAATTTCTTCGCGCAAAATGCGGTTAAGTTCTGAAGTGCCCAAATATTTATCAGCAGCCACACGCTTTTCAATACGTTGAATGATCCTGAGAGTGGTTTCCACACCTACGTCAGACGAAACAAGTATTTCTTCAAGATTATCAAGAACATCATCATCAACCTTTGATTTACCAATGATAGCTTTGGAAATTTTTGAAAAAACATTTTCCTTAGTCTTGGATAAACCTTTGTCAAGGCTTTCTTTTTTCTCTTTGTTAAAAATACCGAATAATCCCATATTTATATGTTTTCCTTTGGCTATAAGCTAAAAAAGCCTTTTCCCCGAATGGAAAAAGCTTTTAATTCAGTAAAATCCTGAAATATTTTTAAGAAAATTTTATTTCTTAGAAAGATATTCTTTAATCTGGTCGTTTGGAACAATCGCTTCTTTGAAAGAGTATGCTCCCGTTTTCGGAGACTTAATCATACGGACAACTTTAGCGAAATCTTTGCCGGTAGTGGTTTTCATTGATGCAACAACTTTCTTTGCCATAATATAAGTTATTTAATTTCTTTGTGAACAGTCATTTTCTTTAATATCGGGTTATACTTTTTTAACTCCAAGCGTTCAGGAGTATTCTTTTTATTTTTAGTAGTAATATATCTTGATGTGCCGGGCATTCCACTGGTTTTATGCTCGGTGCATTCCAATATTACTTGTCCCCGTGCTTCTTTGCTTTTCTTTGCCATTGTAGTAAACTTTTATTTAAGAGGTGCAAATTTATAAACTTTTTTGATAAAAACCCAATAATAATGAAAAAAAATCCATGTTTTTACAAGAATCTATGAATTTTCCTCTACTTTTGAAAAGCAAAAAATGCTTTGGCAATCATACATAAAAGGTTTTAAGGCATATCTTCAACTGGAAAAATCGCTTTCGCGCAATTCGGTGGAAGCGTATCTTCATGATATTGAAAAATTCACTCAATATCTTGAATACCGACAGCTACAGCTATCACCACAAAAAATTGATCTGCACCAATTGCAGGATTTTTTAAAATGGATAAACGAGCTTGGAATGAGCGCTCGAACACAAGCCCGTGTTATTTCGGGCATAAAAGCATTTTATAAATACCTTGTACTTGAAAACATCATCAATGCAAACCCTACCGAACTCCTGGAATCGCCAAGGCTTGGGCGAAAGCTTCCTGATACTTTAAGCGTGGAAGAAATAGACAGGCTGATATCCGCAATTGATTTAAGTAAACCCGAGAGCCATCGAAATAAAGCCATGTTGGAAACTCTTTACAGTTCGGGCTTACGTGTTACCGAACTAATAAACCTGAAAATATCTAATCTTTTTTTTAAAGAAGGATTTATAAGGATTATTGGCAAAGGCAATAAAGAAAGGATTGTTCCTATAGGAAGTTTTGCCATGAAATATATTAATATCTATCTTAAAGATTTCAGAGTTCATGTCCCTGTTAAAAAAGAAAGTGAAGATATTCTCTTTCTGAATCGCAGGGGCAACAAGCTATCGAGAAATATGATGTTTATGATAATCAAAGCGCTTGCTATAAAAATTAACCTGAACAAAAAAATAAGCCCGCATACTTTTCGTCATTCTTTCGCTACTCATTTAATTGAAGGAGGCGCTGACCTGAGAGCTGTGCAGGAGATGCTGGGACATGAATCCATTACCACTACCGAAATATATCTGCATCTGGACAGGGAATATTTACGGGACACTATTATGCAGTTTCATCCCAGGGCTTGAGGGGTTTTATAATCCTGATCTTTTTGAAGAATTTATTTTGGGAAACCAATTATTGAAAGTTTGTGAATTTTCACTAATTTAGGTAGTTAATCAAAGCTTCAACGCATCTCTCAGCATTTTATACCCGCTACTGCTTACTTTTAGCTGAATATTATTTTTTAATACTGCAACATAATTTTCTTTGTCATAATATTCCAGTCGCTGTATCATATTTACATTGACAATATATGAGCGATGTATGCGAATGAATTGTTTCGGATCAAGATGAGATTCGAAAAATTTCATAGTTTTTTCTTTTAAATATGAAGCATCTTTTATATGTATCTTTACATAATCGCCATCGGCTTCAATGTACACCATGTCGTCTGCTGAAATAACATGAATTTTTGATCCGCTGCGAATTGCAATACGGCTGATAAGCTCCGGCTTTTCGTCCATAGTTTTCAGAACCGACTTTATATTTTTTTCTTCATTATCATTGTTTTTTAATTTTTTGATCGCTTTTTCTACAGCTTCTCCAAAACGTTCACGCGTAAAGGGTTTTAAGAGATAATCAGTTGCATTTGCTTCAAAAGCTTTAATTGCATATTGATCATAAGCGGTCGTAAAAATAATGACAGGCTTATGTTCTGTGAGCTCAAGGATTTCAAATCCTGTAAGTTTTGGCATTTGAATATCAAGGAATATTAAATCAGGTTTCATTTCGTTAATGGCTTTTAATCCGCTGAAACCATCTGCAAATTCGCCGGAAAATTCTATTTCGCTGAAAGAAGAAAGAAAGTTTTTTAATAATATTCTTGCCGGTTCTTCGTCTTCAATAATAATTGTGCGTATTTTCATAATTGATTTTCTTTTTGTGGGATTGATAATTCTGCAATAAAAAGATGATCTTCAATTTTTATTTTTAAAAGTTCTGAACTTCCATAAATAAGTTTAAGCCTTTCTTTAATATTCTTCAACCCGATACCTGAACCTTTTTTTGACCTTGCATTCGTATCAAAATTATTGCTGATTGTTAATTGAAGCATATTACCATTCATTTTGCAGGATGTAAAGATTTTTATTGGTTCAGTACTTTCATAAACTCCATGCTTAACGGCATTTTCGTAAAGAGGTTGAAGGATCATAGCAGGAATTTCTTTTAAAAGGCAACACTCTTCTGTATTATATTCCTGGATCAGTTTACTACCGAAACGCACTTGTTCTATGTCAAGATACCTCCTGATATTGTCTATTTCCTTTTGCAATGTTGAGAAATTTTCATTCGGTTGAGAAATGGAATATCTCAAAAAATCAGAAAGTTTTATGATCATTTCCTGCGCTTTTTCAGGATTGGTAATAGTAAGAGAACTGATGGAGTTAAGCGAATTGAAAAGAAAATGAGGATTTATCTGCGACCTCAGGTTATCGAGTTCTGACTGTTTAACAATATCATTAAGTTTTGCTTCTCTGACAGCGCGTTCCCGAAGGTCGTTGTAATAAATAATTATGTAATAAATAAGGACAAGGATGGAATAGAAAAAAAGACCGCTTACTACTCTCCATGCTGTGCTCCCTTCAAGGAATATTTTATAAGCAGTATCATTGATTATAATTTTTAAAATAGCGCTGCTGGCGCTGATCCAGATAACAAGAATTATTACTAATGAAGTCAAATGATTAATAAGCTTGTTAATTAGTATTTGTTTTCCTTGTTGTGAATAGGAGACGATGTACCAGATAGGAATTCCAAATATAGCGAACATAGCATTAAACACAAGTCCATCAGCAATAGCTGAAGCTAAGTTAATTTGGTTTATATTTTGCAAAATAAAAATATGGATCGTTGAAACCACGACCCATATTGTAAAATAAATGATAACTAATTTTCGGTTATTAAAAAAAGGATGATTCATAGGATCCTGTTTATTATTTGAACGGCTTAAATATTTACTTTATTTTTATTGGTAATCAGTAACTGATATTCGGTAATCAGTAATAATTTAGAACCGATTACCGGACACCGTTCACTGATTACCTAATATACAGTTTCCTGCCTGCTGTAGATAAGTATTCCGTTTTTAATTTATTCGTCAATAACTTTTAACATCTCCGCCACCGAAAATAGCTGAGCCTTTAATTATAAGCTCGCTGTTGGAAGGAACATCTGAATTTCTGATATTGCTCCGCTTGTCAGAAAACCCACCCATTATTGAATTTACCTGTACTGTAACTACCCAATCGGGAGGAACAATTATGCTTGCGCCGCCAAAAATACATTCAATTTCCAGAACATTGGTGCCAAGCGCTAATGTTGTTTGTGAAAGGTCAAGTTCAGTGCCGCCAAAAATATTTGAAATTTTTCCGCCTTTAAATTCAGTTGGAGGAACTTTATGTTTTCCACCGCTGAAAATATTATTAATCTCAACAAATCCGGCTTCATTTTTAATTTCACTGTCTATGTCTATATGATGATGATAATGATGATGATGAAAATGGTTGTGAAAAACTGTCCTTTTTGCAATAACCAGAACTCCTATTATTATTAAAAGTGCGGGCCAGAATGAATGTTCAAAATTGTAAGGAAGAAATAATATATGAGGTAACAAAAAGAATCCGCCAACTAATAAAAGAATAATCCCGAAAAAAAAATGTTCTTTTCCGAACAGGTTCATAAAGCCAATGGCAATTAATATCATGGGCCATGAAAAGATAATGTGCCGGTATTGATCATCAATCATACCTGAATTAAATCCAAGCAGTAATACTCCTGTAGTTATCAGTAGTAATCCAAAAATGATTTTTCTCATACGCTTTTGTTTTTTGCAAAAATAAGGTGTTGTTTCCATAGTTGTACATTTTAGGGTTGAAAAAATTTAAAATTTCCTGGTACAAACGTACAATGACTGCATAATGTGAGAAATGTAAAATCTTTATCTTTCGTATCGTTCACGATAAATTACCGAAAAAGGATGATAAAAAGATTGCGGCAAAAAGTTTTGTTAAATAAAAGCAACATTTGACTACCAATAGTTGTAAAGTTTCACCACGTTGTTAATGGTAAAAACTTCCCCCTTCCTTTGCGAAGTGGAGCGTAGCGGAACGAAGCAAAGGAAGGGGGAAGTCGCCCATTAAATGAT
>CAINEZ010000337.1 GCA_903847905.1 uncultured Bacteroidota bacterium | reverse complement strand
TGATTTTAACAAATATTTTTTGATTTATACATAATTATAACTTTAAATTTTATCTTTGCTTACTTTTTTATATCAATAATAAATTATACAAAATGAGGAGATTATTATTTTTTATCATGTTTCTGACTGCTGCAATTGCATTACAGGCGCAGAATGTCAAGGTATCAGGGAATGTAGTAGATTCAGAGACCGGCAAGGTTATTTCGGGTGCAACAATTCAGATAGGAAGCGCCCAAGTGAAATCAAATAACGAAGGTTACTTTGAATTTTCCGGTATTCCGGCAGGTAAAGTAAGTGTTACTATTTCTATTGACGGTTATGAATCGCAAACATCTGCTGTTGATATTACTTCAACCGAAACAAAGTTAGGATCTTTCTTAATGAAGACTAACGCTACCAATAATGCTGAAACCAACGGTATATCAGAAACTAATTTATCTTCACTCGATTTTGAAGATGATAACAAAGACCAGAATATTTCAGGGCTTTTACATTCTACAAACGATGTGTTTGTTAACACTGCAGGATTCAGCCTTGGCGCTGCTTATTTCCGTATTCGCGGGTACGATTCCGATAATTCTAATGTTTATATTAGTGGCGTTCAGGTTAACGATCCTGAAAACGGACGTCCTTCATGGTCGGAATGGGGAGGGTTAAATGATGCAATGCGTAATAAAGAAGTTATTAACGGACTTGGAGCAGCTAAATTTTCTTTCGGAGCAGTTGGTGGAACAACCAACATTATTACACGCGCATCGTTGCAAAGAAAACAAAATAAACTATCTTATTCTCTATCCAATAAATCATATACAAACCGTGTAATGTACACTTATTCTACGGGTTTGATGAAGAATAATTGGGCATTCACTCTTAGCGGTTCACGCCGCTGGGGAAAAGAAAGTTATGTGGATGGAGTTTTTTATGATGCCTGGGCATACTTTGCTTCCGCAGAAAAAAAATTAAACGATAAACACAGTCTTGCTTTGACTATTTATGGCTCGCCTACTAAAAGAGGGATGCAGGCTGCTGCAACGCAAGAGTGTTTCGATCTAACCGGCACACATTATTATAACCCTAACTGGGGTATGCAAAACGGCGAAGTACGCAATGCCAAAGTAAAGAATTTTCATGAACCCATGGCAATTTTAAACGATTTCTGGACGGTTAATTCAAAAATAAAAATAACAAATTCTCTTGCCTATTCTTTTGGGAAGAATGGAGCTTCTGCATTAAACTGGTACAATGCGCCCGATCCGCGTCCTGATTATTACAGGTATCTACCCAGTTGGCAAACAAATATCGATTTGACAGCAACACCCGATCCGGATGTAGTATCAGCAATTACTAATGCATGGGAAAATGATGTAAATACAAGGCAGATTAACTGGGAACATTTATATTTAGTGAATCAACTGGCAAATGCCACAGGAGCACAAGCAAATTATTTAGTTGAAGAAAAAAGAAGCGACCATTCGCAAGTGATGTTAAATTCTTTATTGAATTATCAGAAAAACGATAATATTACAATTAGCGGAGGACTTGAACTTACTAAATACACAGGACATCATTTTAAAACCATACTAGACATGCTTGGTGGTAATTATTGGGTGGATATTGATCAATATGCTATTCAGGATTATCATGGCGATCCTGATTCAATTCAAAATGATATGAATAATCCATATAGAAAAGTAAAAGCGGGAGATATTTATGGATACAATTATGACATTTATCAAAATTCCGGTTTGCTTTGGGGACAGGCTGAATTCACTTATAATAAAATAGATTATTTTATTTCAGCCAATGTTTCTCATACCACATTCTGGAGAGACGGACTTATGAGAAATGGTCGCAATCCGAATAATTCTTATGGAGCCTCAGAAAAAAGCAATTACCTGAATTATGGAATAAAAGGCGGAGTTACATATAAAATCAACGGACACAATTATGTTGTTGGAAACGCAGGATATATAACCGACGCTCCTTACGCATCAAATTCATTTGTTTCTCCTGATATTAAAAACACAATTACGCCAGGAATTGGAAGTCAAAAAACAATGTCGGGCGATATAAGCTATATTTACAAATCGCAAAAAGTAAATGTTCGACTTACAGCTTATCAAACCATGTTTTATAATGGCTCAAGAGTTATCAGTTACTATCACGATGATTACCAAACTTTCGTAAACATGACTATGACAGGGGTTGATAAAACAATGCAGGGATTTGAACTTGGCACAGAAGTAAAAGCTACAAGCACTATCAGTTTAACTGCTGTTGGCGCTCTTGGCAATTACAGATATACTTCAAGGCCTACAGCCACTGTATCGTATGAAAACGGCTCCGTACCAGACATCACAGAAACCGTTTACCAGAAGAATTTTTATGTAAGCGGCACACCACAGGACGCGGCTTCTATCGGTTTTAAATATGCACATCCAAAACTTTGGTATTTTAACGCGAACCTGAATTATTTTGATAAAATGTATTTAGACTTCAATCCTGAAACAAGAACCGAAGAAGCCATAGCAGGCTTGGGAGAAGGTAATTCATTAATATCCTTAATAACTAAGCAAAAAAAATTAAAAGGAGGTTATACATTAGACGCTTCTCTTGGCAAATCCCTTTATTATAAAAAGGCTTTCATCAACATAACTTTCAGCGTTAGCAATATTCTCAACAACCAGGATTTAATTACCAATGGTTACGAACAAATGCGTTTTGATTACAAATATAGAAACCTCGATAAATTTCAATGCAAATATTTTTATGGACTTGGAAGAACATTTTTCTTAACTATATCAGCAAGGATATAATGCAATACTAACTTTATAAAAAAAGAAAAGAAAAAAAGGCATAAGGCATAAGTTATAAGGGAAACTCTTGTTCCTTTATAATATTAAAAATATGATATTCAAAAAATAAATGATAAATAAATATGAATAAAATCAACAAAATATTAGCAGTTCTTTTCATTGTATCAGGAACTGCATTTCTTGGAGGCTGCATTAAAGAAAGCGGTTTTGATACACCACCTGAAAATATCATGGTTAAATTTTCTTCCAACACAACTATTTCGGAATTAGTAGCTATGCATACTACCGGTGGACTCGAGCATATTAATACAGATATAATTATTAAGGGTGTTGTGGTAGCTAATGACAAATCCGGAATTATTTACAAGGCAATTTACATAGAAGATGATTCTGCCGGAATTGAAATACCACTTGACCTAACAAATCTTTATTCTACTTATGCCATAGGACAGCGTGTTTATGTAAAATGTAATGGGTTGGCTCTTGGCGAGTCTAAAGGAAATTTAGAAATTGGGTATTTTTCAGCCAGCAATAGTACTTTCAACGCTATTCCTTCAGCATTAATTCCGACACATGTATTTACCGACAGTTTGCCCGCCGCCGCCGCTCCTGCTCCTATTTCTCTTTCCGGCAGTAATTTTGCCAATACAAAAAACCTGAACAGGCTTGTAAAATTTGACAACATATTTTTCCCAGATTCGAATCAACTCTTTTGCCCAAGCGGTTCTACATTTGCAAACCACCAAATGAGTACAATATCCCTGACTTCACTTGTACTCTATGCATCTCCTTATGCATCATATGCATTAGATTCGATACCATCGGGAACTGGTTCCGTAACAGGTATTTTAGTTAAATATAATACTGTATATGAACTTATGATAAGAGATTTAAATGATCTTAATGGTTATAATAGTAAGTGAAAACGTTACATTAACAATATATATATAACGATATGAATAAAATAAGCAAAACAATAACCCTTCTATCCATTCTGTTGGGTTCGGTATTCTTTAATAGCTGCGTAAAAGAAAAATTTGATGCTATAACAACTCCAACCCCTACGGTTGATTTTTCTTCAAACACAACCATAGCAAACCTCAATCTGCTTTCTGATTCGTTTGCCGGCACTCCATCCGCTTTTGGAAAAATCACACAGGACATTATCATTGAGGGTGTAGTTGTTGGAAACGATGAGTCGGGAAATATTTATAAGAATCTTTACATTGAAGATAATACAGGTGGAATTGATATTGCAATTGATAAACCTAGTCTCTATACTGATTACAGGGTAGGTCAAAAAATCATAGTAAATTGCAAAGGACTGTATATTGGTAATTATGGCGGTGTTCCTGAACTCGGTTACATTTATAATAACGGTATTGGACGTATTCCAGCCATATTTATCAAAGATCATTTGTTCCTTGATAGTTTTCCGGGTAATCCCCCTGTTCCAAAACTAATGACCATTCCTGGATTAACAGGCGCAAACTACAGCACTCTTATAAGGTTAGATAGTGTATTTTTTGCATCTAATGATATAGGAAAGGTTTTTGCCGATCCTAATCTTACGGCTACAGATCACACTATAATGGATAAAAATAATAATCAGGTTGTAATTCGCACAAGTAGCTATGCGAATTTTGCCAACAAATTAACTCCTTCTAAGATGGGATCTGTTGTTGGAATTTACAGCTATTATGGCACTACCAAACAGCTATATATCCGAGACACCAACGATTTAGTTAATTTTAATCAAATACCTCCAATATTTTTAGAAGAACCTTTTACCACAAGTTTTGGTAGTTTTACACCATATAGTGTAACAGGAGCGGAAGCATGGACAATAACTTCTTATGGGGCAACAATGTCGGGATATACAAATGGAAACCATGCTAATGAAGACTGGCTTATTTCTTCATCATTCAATCTGGATAATTATACTAATGAAATTTTAACGTTCCAGACAACCATGAATTATGGAGCCGCAGGCGACGGTTCACTGAGATTATATTATTCTACAAATTATACAAGTGGTGCTCCCTTAACCGGAACATGGACTGAGATTACAGGTTTTGCTTTATCGGCAGGAGGTTGGGCTGACACACCATCAGGAAATATTGATCTTTCAGCGATAAGCGGATCAAATGTTCACATTGCATTTAAATATATATCTACAACAAGCAGCGCCTCTACTTGGGAAATTCTGAGTGTTTTAGGGAAAGGGACGCCTAACTGATTTTAAAATAAAAAATATTAATTTTAACGCCGGGTAATTTAGCCGGCGTTTTTTTGTTTATTATAAAAAACATTTTATTATATAAATCGTTGTTTCAAAAAACATTTTTTATCTTTGTAATAATAAATAAACTAAAAGAATAATAAGCTATGTCAATAATTTCAATGTTTTATGGTATTATAATTTCTATGTATTATTTGGATAAAAAACAACACAATTTGCCTCATATTCATGTAAAATATCAAGACGAAGAAGCTGTTATTTCAATTATTGACGGTCAATTATTAGAAGGCGCTTTAAAGATTAATAAAATGAAACTCGTTCAAGCATGGATAGAAATACATAATGACGAATTAATCGCCGACTGGGATTTAGCTATTAAGGGAGAAACAATATTTAAAATAGATCCATTAAGATAATATAAAATATGAATCCTAGAGTGATAAATGTAAAACCAGAAAAAAACTTTAATCTCTTAATTACTTTTAATAATGGCGAAGTGAAAAGTTTTGATGTAAAACCATATTTAGGAATTGGTATTTTTAAAGAATTAAATGATTTGAGTTTATTTAATTCGGTAAAGCCATTCTTAGGAAGCATACAGTGG
This sequence comes from uncultured Bacteroidota bacterium, assembly GCA_903847905.1. Classification (GTDB taxonomy): domain Bacteria; phylum Bacteroidota; class Bacteroidia; order Bacteroidales; family CG2-30-32-10; genus CAINEZ01. The sequence continues at coordinate 4,985 of CAINEZ010000337.1, read as the reverse complement.
GCTAATGGTGTTGACCTATGTCCAGATACTTTATATTTGGAAAGCAAATAATTTGAAATAGATAACTTCTTTTTTGTGCGCGTTTGTGGCGAATGCAAAAAGCAACATTCTTAAAACACTTAGTTTTTATACAGACAAAAATATATTAATTTTAACGCCGGGTAATTTAGCCGGCGTTTTTTTATAAATGAAATTTTTAATTTTATCATGAAAAACATAACTCTCGACATTTCCAAAGTTTTTGACGTTGTTGGACGTAATGAAATATATTCGCAACAAAATGAAATTGGAAAACATTATAAGACATTGCTTCAGAAAACGGGCAAAGGCAATGATTTTCTCGGATGGGTGAATCTACCTTCTTCAGTAAACCCTAAGCTGATTAAGGATATTGAAACCTCTGCAAAAAAAATCAGGGATATAGCCGAAGTAGTTATAGTTATTGGAATTGGTGGCTCTTACCTTGGTGCCAGGGCTGTTATTGATGCTTTGTCAAACCCGTTTTCCGCCATGGATAATAAGCGAAAAAATCCTTACATAATATATGCAGGGAATAACCTTAGTGAAGATTACCACACAGAACTGCTAGAATTACTTGACAAAAAAGATTATGCAGTTATTGTAATTTCAAAATCAGGTACTACTACAGAACCGGCAATTGCATTTCGACTTATTAAAAATCATATTGAAGAAAAATACGGTAAAGAAAAAGCAAAAGATCGTATTATTGCCGTTACCGACAAAACAAAAGGTGCGTTAAAAAAACTTTCAATCAACGAAGGTTATACTACTTATGATATCCCTGACGATGTTGGAGGCAGATTTTCTGTGCTCACTCCTGTAGGGCTTTTACCTATAGCTATTGCAGGCATTGATATAAAAAAATTAGTTGCAGGAGCATCATCAGCAGAAAAAGATTTATGCGAAACTGATGATATTGATAATAACCCTGCTGTTCTTTATGCAATTACCCGTAACCTTTTATATCAAAAAGGAAAGCATATTGAAATTCTCACCAACTTTCAGCCGCATCTGCAATATTTCACCGAATGGTGGAAACAGCTTTACGGCGAAAGCGAGGGAAAAGAGAACAAAGGAATTTTTCCGGCAGGTGTGAACTTCACAGCCGATTTGCATTCCATGGGACAATACATACAGGAAGGATTACGCAATATTTTTGAAACGGTTATTTCCATTGAGCAACCTAAGAAAAAACTTTTTATTCCTTACGATAAAGAAAATTTAGATGAGCTTAATTTCCTTGCAGGTAAAGGCATACAGGAAGTAAATAAAATGGCTGAATTAGGAACTATGATTGCCCATGTTGACGGTAATGTGCCAAATATAAAAATAACTATTCCTCTGCTGAATGAAGAATCACTAGGCGCATTAATTTATTTTTTCGAGTTTGCTTGTGGATTGAGCGGATATATGCTGGGCGTTAATCCATTTGATCAGCCCGGCGTAGAAGCATATAAAAAAAACATGTTTGCATTACTTGATAAACCTGGGTTTGAAGAACAATCGAAAATTATTAAAACGCGGTTGGAATAATTATATTGAACTATTTTGTACTAATATATTACGTTAAAATCTTTTTTTAAGATACTGAATAAAAAGAAAGATTTCTCGCTATCGCTCGGAATGACAGAGTTTTTGAGTAATGAAGAGGCTGTCTCAAAAGTCAAGAAATTGTCTATTCTTCGATTAACTCTGAATGACAATTTCTTAACATCCAAATTTCAGGCTGAGTTTATCGAAGCCTAAACGGTTAGAAAAAATATTTTTGAAACAGCCCCAGCTGCCAATGCTGTCATCCGAATGGAGCACATTCACTTCGTTCAGTGTAAACTCAACGGAATGAGGAATCTTAATTTTCTTTTTTACTATCATTATATACATCTTCTTTTATTCAAATTTTAACTATATTTGAATCTTTGTTACAATAAAAACCTAATGATAAATAAAGAAGCTGCATATAAAAAAATATCTGAATTGGTTGAGCGATTTGACGAGCAAATTCAATCGTATAAAAAAACGGAGTACAACGAAACTCAAACCCGCCGCGACTTTATTGATCCTTTTTTTAAAGCATTAGGCTGGGATATTGACAATGAACAAGGATTTGCCGAATCGTACAGGGAAGTAATTCACGAGGATAAAATAAAAGTAGGCAGAGCAACTAAATCTCCCGATTATTCTTTTCGCATAAGTGATACTAAACGACTGTTTTTTGTTGAAGCAAAAAAGCCGAGTGTTGCAATTAAAGAAGAAATACAATCTGCTTTTCAGGTTCGCAGGTATGGATGGAGCGCGAAACTTTCCGTTTCCATCATCACCGACTTTGAAGAGTTTGCCATTTACGATTGCACAAAAAAACCATTCCCTGCTGACAAAGCATCAATAGCACGGATAAAGTATATAACTTTTAAGGATTACCTGAAAGAGTTTGATTTTCTTTGGGGAACATTCAGTAAAGAACAAGTGCTGAAAGGCGGATTAGACAAGTATGCGCAAAGCAACATCCAGAAAAGAGGAACCGAAACTGTTGACAAAGATTTTCTTCAATCACTTGACAATTGGCGTACATACCTTGCTACAAGCATAAGTTGGAACAACAAAGAATTAAACGAGGACGAACTTAATTTTGTAGTTCAACAAACAATTGACCGTATAATATTTTTACGTATTGCCGAAGCCAGAGATGTTGAGCAATACAGCAATTTACAAAATGCAATAAAAACAGGCGACTATTATAAAAATCTTTTCAGCATTTTTAAAGATGCCGACGATAAATATAATTCAGGACTTTTTGATTTAAAAAAAGATAACATCAGCAAAAATCTGAAAATTGATAACAAAGTCATTAAAAATATTATTAACGATTTGTATTTCCCGAGTCCTTATGCTTTTGATGTAATGCCTGTTGAAATTCTCGGAACAGCTTATGAGCAATTTCTTGGTAAAGTAATTCGCATAACACCTGCGCATCATGCAAAAATAGAGGAAAAGCCCGAAGTCCGCAAAGCAGGCGGAGTTTATTATACGCCGCAATATATTGTTGATTATATTGTAAAAAACACTGTCGGTAAGTTAGTGGATGGAAAAACTCCTAAACAGGTTTCGGATATTAAAATAGTTGATCCTGCCTGCGGCAGCGGAAGTTTCTTGTTAGGCGCTTACCAGTATTTGCTCGACTTTCATAAAAATTATTATTCCAATAACGGCACCCTTCGACTTGTTCATCCTTCCAAGGGCAGAAAAACCGATATGTTAACGCCATCTGGAAATTTAACAACCGCCGAAAAAAAACGTATTTTATTAAACAACATTTACGGAGTTGACATTGATGTAAGCGCAGTGGAAGTAACCAAGCTGAGTTTACTGCTAAAATGTATGGAAGGCGAAACCAATGCAAGCATAGCCAATCAGTTTTCAATGTTTCACGAACGGGTATTGCCATCGCTTGAAAATAATATTAAATGCGGGAATAGCTTAATCAGCACGGATTATCTTAAAGTTAATTTATTTGAAGTTGATAAAAAAATTAAACCTTTCGATTGGGAAAAGGCATTTCCAGAAGTGTTTAACAGAAAAATAGTAAAGAAAGAAGATGATTTAAAAGTTATTGCAGGTAAAGCAAAAGAACATGCACAAAAAGCAATGGAATACGCCTCGGAATTAGAAAATAAATTATCTGTACTGAATGAACCTGATAGTGTTTATTATAATGGCGGTTTTGATGCGGTAATAGGCAATCCGCCTTGGGTTTCATTAAATGGCAAATTCGGGAATGACATTTTAAATACACAGGCACAGCAATATTTAATCAGCAAATATCAGGGAAATACATATATGCCTAACCTGTACGAATATTTTGTTCATAAAGGTTTGGAACTAATTAATTCGAATGGACTTTTTTCTTTCATTGTTCCTGACCGTTTAGGCTTCAACAATCAATTTATATCTCTTCGTAAAAAATTATTGCAACATTATAAAGTTGAAGAACTTTTATACAAAGCACCATTTCCTGGTATTGTAACAGATACTTTAATTTTTAGATTTTCTAATATAAAAAAAACCGAAGACACATATAAAATAAATGTAGGTGAATTTGGCAAAGAAACTCAAACAAAAACAAATAAAGAATATTTACATGACCCCGAATATCAGTTTTTATACGAGAGTAGCGATAATGCTTCAAAAATTTTATATAAAATATTTTTATCAAGAAAATGTAAGCCGCTTGGCGATATTGCAGAAACGACATCTGGTTTTGGTGGTAAATCAACAGAAATAACAGATAGCAGGGGAAATCAAAAACAAATAGAAGTTATCAGAGGCAGAAGTATTCAGAAATTTTCAAATGTTACTCCATATTATTTTGAGTTTAAGAAAGAGAACATCACAGGGAGAACAACCGATCAGAAAAAACTTGGAGTAAAAGAAAAAGTTTTACTTCGCAAAACAGGTTATCCAATTATTGCAACCTATGATGAAAGCGGGATTTATCCCGAACAATCACTTTATTTTATCTTTAACAACAAATCAAAAAATTCACTTAAATACTTTACAGCTCTCATTAATTCTAAATTGTTTCAGTTCGTTTATATCAATAGGCTTGTAACTAATAAAGACAGTACACCACAATTAAAAAAAGTAGACCTTGATAAATTTCCTGTTTTAGTTTGCGAATTAGAAAGTCAAACAGAAAAAAACAAGCACGATGAAATTGTAAAACTCGTTGATCTTCTTCTTAAACTCAATGAAGAAAAGCAAACAACAAAACTTCAAAGCAATATTGAGCAAATACAAATCCGTATTAATTATTGCGAGGATAGGATAAATGAGTTGGTTTATGAATTATATGGGTTGACTGAAGAAGAAATAAAAATAATTGAAAAATAAAAAAATGATGCTAAAGCAAAACAAGGAAGTGTATCTTTTTATCAGTTGGCTGAAGCCAAGCTGCAATAAATAGAATA
>CAINEZ010000336.1 GCA_903847905.1 uncultured Bacteroidota bacterium | reverse complement strand
GTTCTGTAAATTTATTGAATTTACTGCTCGTCTATTATTAATCAGCAGACCCTATTTAGACTACAGAATTATCAAAGCAGAAGACGTTGCTTTACAAATTCTTTCAAACAACTTAACACAAAAACGTTCTGCGAAAAATGAAACTCGACTTACCAAAGCAATTGATAATAGAGGGAAAAAATTAAACGAAACAACCATTGCAGAAGAAGTTTTATTAAGTAAACAAGAGCAAGCTGACAATGCAAAAATTTCTAATCTTTCATTGACTGACCAAATAAATTTTAGCACGATAAATTTATCTATTTACCAAAGACAGACTATTAAAAGGGAGCTCATTTCAAACGATAAAAACATAGACGCATACGAACCAAGTTTTGGAAGGAAAATTCTTGAAGCATTAAAATTTGGTTGGGACATTTTAGAAGCTTTCTTAGTTTTCTTGATAAAACTTTGGGGACTATTTTTATTCGGACTCATAGCATATTTTATTTACAGAAAATTTAGACACAAACTCAAAAAATAGAATTGATATAGGATTTGACGAACACTAAGAATATTTCTTTATCGAAAGCTTTGTTTTATCTAAATCCTGAATTTTGAGATAAAATTCTTTGAAAGCATCAAAATCCTCTGTTTCCACCACCCTGCTTTTGAATATCTGGGTTTTGACAACTTCAAGTCCATCGGCAGTTTGTGTAAACTTTAATTCATACTTCCCGAACTTGTTGTTTATATTGATATTTTCAGGATTTTCCACCAGCTTATAACCTGCGGGGAATTTTATTATTACTTTTTGTACAACCGGTGTAACGCCCATGATCTTTGAAATGTCAATTGCACTGTAACGTTTTTCTTTTTTAACAGAGTTGTTTGATAACACTGTTTTAACAAAAGGAACACGAAATATAAGCATACTCATTACTTTGTCGCAGTAATTTTCAGCAGCAAATTTGAATGTTGACTTTAGCGGATTGGAAATATCTTTCAGATCGCCGAAATCGAAGCTTTCTATTTTTAGATTTTCGAAAACCTGCTCGCCGAAATATTCAGGGATAAATTTTTTCTGTTCCTCCTGTGTAAAAGGATTAATTGTTTCCCTAAGATACCCTGCTTCAATTCCTTTTGAAACTACATCTGCATTTATGGAAATAGATTTGTCATCTTTAATATTTGCATTAATTGTAATTCTTTGGGTATTGCTAACAGTGTCAGTATAAAAATCGAAGAGCCGGAAAACATTGGTTTCACCGTTTTTAATCAGAAGGGCGTAGGAGTTAGCATCATTTTCAGTAAGACAATAATAAGGATAATAGTTCGAAGTGGGATCTGCATAATAAGTTTTCCCGTCAATAATATATGCAACAATAACGTGATCGAACAACATTGAAGGCATAATAAATTTGTGAAAATATTTATTGGTCTTTACCAAGACATAATAAGATTCTATCCCCAATTGTTTTAACATTGTTATCATAAGTGTTGCAACATCCTTGCAATCGCCAATACCTGATGAGCAGGTAAGCCCTGGTCTTTTGGGAATGTAATTGCTTTGCAGAAAACTGACATATGAATAATTTATTTTCATTGTAACATAATTATATACGGCTTCCACTTTTTCAGTTGAAGTCATTCCCTGTTTTATAATGGTATCAAGCACTTCCTTAACTTCGTATGTTGGTTCGAGTTTACGATAAGTTTTCTGCTGATACCAGTCAACGAATTCCGACCATTTTGTCATGCTTGTTCCCCAAATATATGTGTAGGGATCGATCTTATCAAACACATCGTCTTCCTCTTCAACTTTAGGAATGTCGTTGAATTCCCATTGGTAATACTCATAACCGTTTTCCTTTTTCTTTGCAACATTATCCGTTATTTTGTGAACATCATAATTATAAACCATTGATTCCGGCATTATCACTTCCATCTTGCAATAGTAAACAGGCGCATCAAACGAAAGATAATTCAGCAAAAAAAATCCGTCATTGAATTCACTGGATGACAAGCCGGAATAATTTCCTTCTATCTGAATAATATCACCTGGCTCGAGATCTTTAAACACAACATATCCATTTCTTTTATCCGGATTTATTTCAGCGCCATTCTTCTTGATTACTTTTACTAAATTCAGATCGCCCATATAACTAAAGTCACTTTCTGTCCATATCCTTGCACCGTCATCTGTCAGAATTTTAATCATAAGTTTCTGGTACATATGTGTGGTTTTTTGTTTGTCAAGACACACATCTTTTGTGTACATAAGAACAACTGACTTTTCATCTTTATATTTATCTTTCCAGCCGTCATCCTTTAATATATCGGTAAATGATTTTGTTGTGAAATAATCTTTGATATTGTCTTTTTCCTGAAGCTTTTCAATTTTATCTTCAATATCCTTTCTCCCATAATCTGACACTTTCATTGAAAGTACATGCTGATAATACTCAATTGCTTTTTCTTTTTCTTTTTTATCAGAATATATATCACCAAGGGTTTCAAGAACAGATGTAGAATAAGGGGACATGGAAAGGGCAGTATCCAGAACACTTATAGCTTCATTATACTTTTCTTTTGTATATAAATATTCTGCTTTGCTTTCCCTGTGCGAAATATCAAAAGGTTCAAGTGATATCAGTTCATCGTAAAGACTAAGAGCCTTTTCATTCTTGCCAATATCTTTATAATGCGTAATCGCAGTTTCATAATCCCACCTGTTGAATTTTGTTTTAAGGTTCCTGATTGCTCCTTTTGCTTCCTGTTTTCTTTCCTTGTCAGTTTCGGGTTTATATTCATCAGGTTTATAATTATCATCTTCTAAGTAACCCTTTAGCTTTGCTTTATAAGGAGGATATTTTTCAAATTTAGCTTTTACATATTTTTTTTTCTCTTCGTTCATTCCTTTTTTTTGGAAGTATTTTATCATATCTTTTATTACTGACATATTTGAAGGGAAAATAGTGTCAAGTCGTTTCAGTTTTATTACATATTCTTTTTCATCAGCCTCTTTGTCAAGTTTATTCAGGTTTTCGTACATTATCACAAACATAGGTGTTTCGGAATCATCAATGTCGTTCAGTGTCATATATGCTTTTTCGGTTTTCCCGTTCGCTGCATAGATTTTCGCTGCAAGGTATTTGAAAAACACCATGTCGGGATTTTTTCTTAAAAGCTTTACGAAATATTCTTCTCCATCAAGCGATTGTTTAGTTTGTAAATAAGCTTTACATAGAAAATAATAATTGATCAAAAGATCTGGATTTTTTGTGATGGAATTTTTATAAAAGTTAACCAGGTTATTTTCATAAAACTTGGTTTCATAAATTGAGGCATTGTATTCGCCATCGAATGAAGATTGTATGCTTTTAATAAGTTTACCGCTAGTGTCAGTTATACGCAATGCAAATTTTTCGTTGTTATTACCTATGTTCTTCAGCATTGATTCAAAATCAAAATAATTACTTAAATCAGATTTGAAATTTGTATTGCTCATGCCATCATAATACGCAAGAAAATTACTGTTGTCTTCATCAGGAAGCGTAGCGCATTTCACTAAAATCCTGTGAACTCCTTTGGTAAGAGTAATATCAATAATATCGTTGTCCCAGCTGAAATTAGTATTGTCTTTGTCCTGGAATACTAGGTAATCATCTAACCATATTTTCACGGGAGTGTTTCTTGCAAACCGGAATTGCGCTTTAACAGTTTCCGGGACTTTGATATATGTGTTTGCAAAATATACGGAACTGCTGTAATCGCCGGAAAGATTATCAGTGAAAATTACAATTCCATTGTTATAGTTGCGTACAGCTCTTTTTACCCAGTTAAATTTTAAATCATATCCATTATCGTATGATTTCGCAGAATTGAATTTTTCCTTTTCAACATCATATTCTTTTACAAATCCATATCCCGAAATATTCCTGAATGGTCCTATTACCGACCATTCGTAATTTCCAAGAATGTCATCATAAGCATTTTTACTTTCTTTAAATTTTCTGTTCGTAAACAGGTCTTTCGCTTTTTTATACGTGAGAGTTGTTTCAGCTTTTTTTGATGAATCTTCGTTCAGTTTTAAATCATCAGTATTCCCATCGTAATAACTGTCGAAAAGGAGATATTGTTCGGGTAATTTGTAATTATTTATAAGGCTGTTGATGTATTTTTCAAATAAGATATCATCCTGCTCAAGTTCTGCGATATATATTATTCCATATAGGGCATTGATATCGGTGCTGTCTTTTTTAAGCGCTTCAACAAATGTTTTTTTCGCAGCTACATTATCATTCTTTTTAATAAGTTCCCATCCGTTCTGAGCTTTAGCCGATGAAATCAAAAGAAAAATAATTAAAATAGTTGCAAAAAAGTAAAACGATATTTTGCTTCTGCGATTGCAGGGATAAATTGCTTGTTGAATCATAATTTATTAATAAAATTTATTTCCATTTTTTAGACTGGCAAAGTTACAGATTATATATTCAACATGTAACGTTTCGTTAGTTTGTGAAGGAATCAAATTAAATGTACAAAACTGTAAATATGCAACAAAGGTAATAAAAAGATAAAAAGATTAAAGCTACTACGAACTCTGCATTTTCATAAGCCGTATGTTATAAACTAGGACGTTCTATCTGTTACGGTGAAAAGCGGTTACTGAAAATTTTATTATCTGCCGAATATGAAAGCTGATATTGCTACAGTGTCAAAGCCTCAATTTATTATTATTCTACCTTTTTATATTTACAAACATCACAATCGCCAATTCTAAATTCAGCGCCATCTTTTATAAGAAGTCGTCCAAACTGAGTTAAAGAATCGGGAAATGTTTTTAACCACATGTCCTTGATGATATAAATATTCTTTTGCTGAAAAACTTCTTCTGCAATTTCATAATTTCTTACAAAAGATTGATCATTTGGAGTAGCTTTTATCATATCAGGGTTGGGGCATGAGGTGATATAAGAGTTCCAATATTCTGAGATTATTCCTATTTGCCCTAATTTTTTAAATTCGCCAACAACCTTAACTTTTGGAGTCCATGTTTTTGGAGAGATATATTTAATATTATAAAGTGTTCCAATTCCCCCTGTAAATACTGTTGCGAGTATAATTGTTTTTATAATATTCGTATGATTTGTTGTTGTTATTAGGTGATCTGAAAACAATAAAATCGCAAAAGAAATAGAAATGTATGTGCAAGTAAAATATCTCCTGGGAACACCATTTAAAAAAGTCCAATTAGAAATTATTATTATGATAAAAAGGAATGCAGCGTCTAAAAGAAAAAATAATATCCACTTCTTTGTTGCATTGTTTAGCCGGATATTTTTAAATTGAAAAATTATTACTACACAAATTATTACTACCAGATAAGAATATACGCTTGTAAAAGGCTCGCCGGCTCTAAATGTAAATATATCGGAAATTGAATTCCCGAAAATTATTAAGGTCTGCTTAATCGTATTGAAATCACTAAAAGTAGTATAATCTTGTTTGTTCTGTGAGAGATTTTTTGCATAATGAATAAAGAGATAACCTATTACAACGCCCCCCAAAGTATAATACAATTCAGGTTTTCTGAATATTGAGTAAGTAAGTTTGTTTATTTTTAAGTAAAAATATAATTGAATAATTAACAATAGAAAAACGGAAATCAATGCCATATCTGATACCCAAATTGACGCTATAAGAAGTATTGTTATTGATGCAAGAATTATATGACGAAGAAACATATTATTCTTTATCTTCTCTTTTTGATAATAGACGAATAAATAACAAGATATTGCGATCAAACTATATTCTACTCCTGAATATAGTTGAATTGAGTCTATAAGACGCATTGGTGGAAAGAACCAAATAATTGCAAAGATAATTTTATAAAAATATGATTTGAGAAAACTTGAAAACGCAATACAACCTAATAATAGTATCAGATAATGAGTAATAGCTTCGGATGTGAGTGCCGAAAATTTAAATACTTTAAAGAAAATCTGGCCAATCAGAGGAATTAAACTCCCCATCCTATCTTGACCCCAAAAATAAAGGTCATGTGGTAGTTTAAAGTAATGAATCATTAATACACTTACAGCATTGTCGGAATTTAATATTGGGTAAAATAACGATGAATAAAAACGAAAGGATAACAAAAAAATCAAACCAATAGCAATATAAAATATTTTTTTCATAAGAGTTTATACAGAATAATTTTATTTTTTAGTAAAAATAAATTACTTGCATTTTTCTGCATAGCGAAGTTATATATTATATACTTAATGCCTTGTTGGTTTGTGAAGGAATCAAATTAAAAGCACAAAACTGTAAATATGCAACAAAGATAATAAAAAGCTACTCGTGTCAACACCCGCTGAATTCAATATTGCACATGCAGGATTCAGGATTTTTTGACTTCCTGCCTACTTACTGGCAAGTTACATATTGCATATAGGCATATTAACATAATTAATCAATACCTACACTTCTTGAATCATCAAAAGCAAGGAATTATTAAGATGTTCGGAATGTTGTTGCTAACGTATAATCATAATCTTTGCAGTTTGATTAGATTTCTCAGCCTGCCTGTCCGGTAGGCAGGTTTTAATTTCAACATAGTAAACACCCGTTGAGCAAAGGGTTCCATCATTCAGTCTTGTATTCCATTCAAAAATATGTGTACCGGCGGAAATTTTACCTGACTCCTTATTATAAACGTTATTTCCAATTGCATCGCTGATATGTAAAATCAATGATGAAGGCTCTTTTAACGTTACTGCAAAGAATACTTTGTCATTCGACGGGTTCGGGTAAATCTTTAAATCCGGATCGAGAGAATAGTTAATTACTTGCAAACATTCGTCAATTGTAACTTGTATAGTATCCGAAGCGGGACATCCGTTTTGGGTATTGACAGAAACAATAATGCTATGTGTCCCAAGTCCTATGTTTGCAGTATCAATCGTTAAAGTGGAAGCTGTAGAACCTCCTGTCCATAGATAACCCGAATAGCCGTTTCCGGCATCAAGTGTAACGCTTTGATTCATGCATATAATAGTATCATTTCCCAGGTTTATCAATGGTTTGGAAGTTATAGAAAAATTTTTGATTACATCTGTGGTTTGTCCAGCATTATTGGAGATTGTAAGCTTTACCGTATAATTTCCAGATGTATTAAAATAATGAGAAATATTTCCATGAGTAGAATAATCAACCGTTCCATCGTTATTTATGTCCCATTTGTAAGTGGTTGCAGAATCAGTACATTTAGATATATCTGTAAAATAAGTAGTATCGCCGGCACACAATCCGCTAATGCTGAAATCAGCCACAAGACACATAGCCCAACCATCGTCCTGCTGACTAAAACCGCTCATATTGGTTCCGGAAATATTAGTCGCCGCTTTAATGCTGTAATAATAAGTAGTTCCTGTGGTTATGGCGGTATCAGCGTAAAGTGTATCTGTCAATGAATTTAGCAATATACCGTTATTGCTGTATTGTGTGCTGCGATAAAGGAAATATGCACCTGCATTACCTACGGGATGCCATGATACAAGAATTTTCTTTGAGTATAAACCATCTGATGCATAAGGTCTATCCGGAGTTGATAATACTCCGGACTGAGCCACTTTTACCGTATCAGGGCTGTTAACGGCTCCTGCAGAAGTAAAAATAATATTACCTGTTCTTGCCGCTCCATTATTCGATGCAAAATTTATTTTTACCGAGCCATTATTAGTGCCGGAATTAATAGCAGGGAATGTAATCCACGATGCATCGGTGCTTGCAGCCCAATTCATTGAAGTGCCGCCCGTATTGGTTACATAAAAAGTATCCGTAACAGCATTGGCTGAAATGTTCAGATAATAAGGAGCAACGACAATTTGCGAAGGTGCCCTGTTGGTAAAAAATATTGTGTCGTTGATAGAACCGTCTATATTGTTATCAACCAATATCATTACATTATTGTTTCGCAGGCTGTCCCATTTAGCTACAATCGTATGCTTTGTGTTAGAGGTAAGCGGAATGCTGTCATGCTGAAATAATTGTTCTCCGTTGCCCGAAGCGCTTCGCAGGTAAAGAGTATATGATTTTGCTATGCCCTTGTTAGTAACTGTTAACTCATCCTGGTTTGCATAATCGAAAATAACAGAATCTTGGTGTGCAATGCTGCAATTCGATAACTTATATGTTTTTTCATCTGACGATCCTGATAAAACCGATTCTACAGTAATAGTTTTTGCTGTATTATCAGGATTAACAAATGAAAAATTATTATTGTACAGAATCACATCTTTTTGAGTACTGTCAACACCTGCCCTGAAATAGCGAAATGTTTTAGTATTATTTGAAAGTAGCAAATGTGTAATGCTGCTATCGAATTTGTTTACACAAATAGAGTATGATTGATCGTCGCCGGTGTATGATTTAGGCGGAGTAAGGTCGTGCATGATATAATACATGTTAGGAATATGGCTGAATAATGTACCATTGATATTACCGGTAGAATCATTTGCTACATCTTTAATAACAATGTTTGAATATGGGTCGCAGCTTATATCGAAAGGATCTGATTTGTATCCTTGTTGTTGCTTATGGTTCTTATATAGTTGAGGAAGTCCGTAATAATCTTTTATGGGTAAAGAAAGTATTAAACCAACATTTGCATTATTCCCGCCCCACTCAATGGGAGCTCCTGTATTTGTATTTACCTGTGCAGCGTAGTACCATGCATTTAAAGACTTGTCAATTTTGAATCTCCTGTTTGTATTGTTAGGGTAATTATTATCATAAACATATATATATTCAATATCGTCGTTAAGGGGATCAGCAACAATTTTGTATGGAACTACCTCATGGGCACCTGTATTGTTTTGATTATATAGAATCAAAGTGCAATAATTCCCATGATCAGGGCTTAACATCATGGCTTTCATTTCTTCTAAAGTTTGAGTGACTGGCTCAGTATTATAATTGTTTCCTACATTTATACGTTTGTTTTTATCAAACTGATAAAGAAATAATTTATTAATGGTTCTGCGGTTATCGTCGTTTATGGGAAATGCATACAGACTTTGAGGATATGTATGACCCGGATAGCAGTATGTATTGATAAAATTAGTCATATCATCATAAGCCATAAGCGATGAAACTGCAAAGCCTGAACAGGAGCCGCCCCATTGCACGTCACCAATATCATATAACCACCGGTTGTATGCGCGTTGTTTAATGACAAGTTGATTGGTTGCAGAATTCAAATAATAACAGGTATCCTGTCCAAAAGTTTCCACAAATAAAGACCAGTCAGGGAAAAAATACGAAGGGCATTTAACACTGTTGCCGGCGTTATCAACAAAATTTTTTGGGAAAGGAGCGCTACCGCCAAGATAAGGGTCGTTGGCATAATTGAACTGCTGCCACCAATTCTGTGTCCACATATATGTATCATCATTGGGGAAGCCCCATCCGTCAGGTTTAGGCCTAAAGCCTATATCATAGCCGGCAATAATGCATCCGTGAGTAACGTTGCTCGAATCCACATAATATCCTGCAACTTCGTCGGAATCGTTAATATCCTGAGCATGGAGTTCTACGATGCCTTTTACTTTTATTTCCTTAAATCCGCTTACGGGAGTGTATTTAAAAGATCGCGTATTATCGAATTCACCAACCACTTTGTTAAAATTATTGATTCCATATGGTTTGGGTTTAAAGCCATAGCTCATGTCCTGCCATGAATGATTGTTAGGGTCTTTATCCCATAAGAACCCGTAATAATAAGTGCCGTCAATATAAAATCCGGGAATCATATTGTTGTTATTGATATCATTGCCATATGTTGGTTTATAAGGGTAGGATGTGGAATTGTTATACCGTATGCCGCTTTGCTGAACGCCGCCGGTAATTGTAAATATATAATGCCCCGGCTGATTCGTGGTATAATCGCCTACAATAGTTCCATTATCGTTGATACCATTAGCTTTTATATAGGAAATACTCGAGCTGGCCAGCCAGGAAGAGGTAATATCAGTATAAGAAGAATCTATATGAGAATATAAAAATCCCTGGTTATTGCTGCTGTTCCCCGTAGTATTATAAGCGCCTACAAGGTCTCCGAGATTATTCATTCCATAAACCCATGTATTTACAGCGCCTGGAAATTGAATAAGCAATGTATCGTTGCCATCATAATAAAATCCGGTATTATGTCCCGCTATATCGGTAAAATATCCTGCAAATAAAGATGAATCATTAATATCGGTGATGTAGGTCGCTGTGGCGTTGTTAATGTCGAAAGTTATGAACTGCGCTTTTAGTGTATAGGTGTTCGTCAATACGATTAACATAATTGCCGCATTTACAAAGAAAGTAAAAAAACGTTCCATATTTTGTAAGATTAAGTATATATTTAGGATTATATAACATCAAATTAAAGAGATAAAATTAAAAATTTATTTTACAAGACAAGATAAATGGAAATATTTATCTTTTATCAATAGTTCTGTAATAATTTTTAAACCCTGAAATATCAAGTG
>CAINEZ010000335.1 GCA_903847905.1 uncultured Bacteroidota bacterium | reverse complement strand
TGAAAAATGGTTTAAAATTAAACCGGAAATATTTTTACAAAAACCTGATGAATTTAAAAATAAAGTTTTATCTTTGCTATTAATTAATACAAGTTGTCATAAACAACCTTGTGAAACTTAACAATAAACAATATGAACAACACAGGGAATAACATAATTTGTTTTACCGTTTTCCAACTCTTGGCGATGAGTGGCAATATAATCATCTAACTTTTTATTTTCTAATTCCATTTTTGCTTTCAGAGTAGGATCCTGATCAAGCATCCATTGTAAATGATCCATGGTTCCACAATATGGGGTAACATTATCAGTTACCTCATTAATGTTATAGGGAATAAGAACATTACTTTTATTTACATTTTGAGCGTTTGTAAATGCGGCAATCATAAAAAACATGCCTGTAAAGAGAAATAATTTTTTCATAAGGTTTAATTTTAGTTAGTATTTGTATTTATTAGATAATTTTTTCATTTGACGATGTAAATATAAATAAAATTATTAATTTGCGTATATAGTATAAACTTTATTATTACAATTTTTTTTTTGCTATTATTAATAACCAATCAAAAACCTTGAATAAAAGAATGTCCCGATAGCTTTACTATCGGGACACTTAAAAAGATTAAACAAAAACTGATTATTTCATTATTGTAATTTTCTTCGACAGAGAACTACCTTCTTCTGTTTTAATAATAATATAATAAATACCTGATTTAACATCAGCAAGATCAATTTTCATCATTTGGGACATTGATTTGTTTTCAACAGATTTAATTAACCCGCCAATAGAATTAAAAATTTCAACATCAACTTTATTATTACCATAGTTTGCCAAATCAATATTCAGAACATCGTTTGCAGGATTAGGGTAAATCAGAATGTTGTTTGTTGAACTTTCTTCTATACCAACACCGCTAGTGCAAACAATCGGAAAAATTGCATTTGACACATTGATTCCCCATGAGTTTGTAGCATCCGAATATGCATACCATGAACCACCGGAATTCATTTCCCAACCCGTACCTGGGTTTGTATTGCCATTAGTGTTGGTAGCAAGAGCTAAAGTATCACCGGTAATTGTCGGCAGCATAACTCCAATGTAGAATGGTCCGGTTATAGTAATCGGCGTTGTGAAAGTAGCTAATGTTGCCTGGCTGTTGGTAGTATTAGTTACAATTGTTGCTAATGGAACTGTAGTTGTACCTATAATTGTTCCTGGCGCTCCGCTTGTTCCGCTATTATTCCATACATTAATAGTAATATTAGTAGTTGAACCGGTATGTTTTGCAACACCAAAGCCTAAATAAACCGAATTTATTATTGTATATGGAGAGTAGGTAGCAAAATAGTCTGCTTTTGCTTTATCGCCATATCCATTATTACCAGACACGTAGCCGCCGCCATTTGCAGCAGGAACACCATAAATGGTAGCAGTACCTGTAAGAGGGTAATGCAGTGTATCGCATGTCGGAGTGCCTCCATTAGTTACGGTAATATAATTTGTTTTTGTACAAGTATTAGGACCAACACCATTTGTAGCAGTAAGAGCAACTGTATA
>CAINEZ010000334.1 GCA_903847905.1 uncultured Bacteroidota bacterium | reverse complement strand
TTAAATTTATCCTGAAAATTCCTTATTTATTTTATGTAAATAAATTTTTCTTTAGGAGTTTGGCATAAATCGCAGATGGAAGGCACATTAATATTATCGAATAATTTCCCGTCAACAGGACATATATAATATTCTCTGGGAATAAAAAAAGCGTCTAATTGTGCGAGGTGTTCCTCTGAAGGTAGTGATGTTTTAGGGTTTTTAACATTTTGAGGAACTTTTGTAACAAAAAGATCATAAATAGTAACCAGAAAATTCTTATGGGTTTTTTCAGCTTGCCATGCATAATTAAATGATTTTATTTCGTCATTTAGTTTCGATTCAGTGGCTTCTTTTATATACTTGGGATAAATGCTGTCAATTTCTAAAATCTCCCTCTTTATAGAATTTTGAAGATTAAATTTTGTGGAATCTATTTTAATATCAGGCTTAGTAGTAGAAATTTCCTGGTTGTGCGATTTCAGTAATTTTAAAAAAATATTAAGATGAATATTTTCAGCGACCGACAGGGCATTAAAAAGCTTTGCAACCTGAAATAAATATTCTTTTTGCGCCTGGATTATGTATGCCTTATAGATTGCACTTGCCATGTTTTCACGGATTACAGATTCTTTTAAATTTTCAATTGTCTGTTCATTTGTTTGCTTGTTTGAACAGTTTAATGAAAGTACCATAATTACAAGAATCATAGTATAACATAAAAATTTCTTTTTCATAAAATTTGATTTAAATATTAAATTATAATTTTTGAAACAAAAATAAATTTATAAAACAGGAATAGGATTAAGATTACATTAAAAAGAAATTTAATTGCAATTAACATCATAGTTAATATAAAAGAATGGACAGGCTTATCTCTTTATGCAAAGTCATTTTGTAAAAAGATAAAACTATGATTTCACCTTCATTTTACAACAATTTTAATAAATAATTAATGATGCTTTGTGCTTTTGAAAAAGTAATTGATTAATAATCATGTGTCATATTGAGTTAATCGAAATATGACTTCGATTAACTCAGTCTGACAATAAATCTTTTATATGTTAATAGCACAACGGGGGTAATTAATAATTAATTTGTCCTTTGTTTATTAGATCGCATCAGTTAATTATTCATTAACTTTTTTATAGATTATTTTACCCCACTTTATTTTATCCCAAATTCTCTCGTGAAAAAAATAACCAAATGTTGTGTAGATATTACTTAAGATCATAAAACCCAATGCCACCTTTATTTGACCGGTAAACAGGTAAATTACAGTAAAATCGAGAATCAAAATAGCCACTCTGTAACTAATAGTTTTTACAATAGACCTGCGAAGTGTTTCTTCTGAGTGATGTGTATTAGGAAGAAGTTTTTCTATCATGGTTTGGTTGGAATAATAAATAATTGTTTTGCCGATAAGCATGCCGCTAACTTATTTAGGGTCTGCTGATTAAGTCAACACGGGTATTTCATAAAAATCCGCCCAAATTTTAGATGCTATCTTTTTTATTGAACCCTCAAAAATCCTTAACAATTCTGCTGGATAAATTATCACAGATAATAATAGACAATAG
>CAINEZ010000333.1 GCA_903847905.1 uncultured Bacteroidota bacterium | reverse complement strand
CTATTGTCTATTATTATCTGTGATAATTTATCCAGCAGAATTGTTAAGGATTTTTGAGGGTTCAATAAAAAAGATAGCATCTAAAATTTGGGCGGATTTTTATGAAATACCCGTGTTGACTTAATCAGCAGACCCTAAATAGTCTATGTTTTTAGATATTTCTTTTAAGGTCGTGTCGAGTTTAATGTTTGGAACTCTTAATGTAATAGAATTTGTTACTGTATATTGTGTAGTTTCAAGTGATGAATCGGCACTTACTGCTGTAGGCGTAATCTTGTCGATGCTGCTTGTCAAGTTGGTGTATGTTACAAAGCCACCTTGCCGACTTGTTATTTCCTCAATGTTGTAAGTAGATTTTATAACACTTTTAACTTTAAATTTCAGATCAGCAGTTCTAATAAACTTATGTGCAGTGTCTTTTTTGTTTTCAATTGCCGCAGATGATGAAATAAAATCTTTTGATATGCTGTCAGACTTTGCTTCCTCTTTCATTTTGTCTTTTCCTGCTCCGCATCCTAAAAGCGAAATTGCAAGACCAAGCCCTAAGATTATTTTTGTTGGTTTCATATTGTTTTTTTTATTGGTTTATTTATAGTTTGGTGGTTATTATATCAATTCGGCGCTTGCTTATAGTGTTGGTGTCCCACTGTCATTTCTAAAAAACACTGCCGTTGAATTTATTACGTTGCTATCCTAAGTACCATTCCCCGCAACTGAAAGCAAACACCTATTATGTGATGGTTTACTTTTTTATCAATTTATATGAATGATATAGCGGTTCTCCAATCTGTAAAAAATAAATACCATTCTCCAATTTGTTAATGTCAACTGTTGTTGTTTCGTTAGTCAGTCTTCCGATTAGAACTTGTCTGCCAACTTGATCAGAAATGATGTATGTTGCCCCCTGTATGTTTATATTTGATTTAATTAAAATTTTGTCACTTGCAGGGTTCGGATATATTTTTAAAGCAGGCAATAGATTTACACCTTGGATTCCTGTATGAAGTCTAATCCAATAAAACGTGCATAATGATAAAGTACGGTCTGTGCATAAGTCACTAACTAAAGTAAATTTTAAAGTGTCGTTATGAATTAAAAAAGTATATCTTCCTGTATCAGTTACAAGGCAGCTTCCGCCGGGTATGTCAATAAAGCTGATATTATTTCCGCTTTCCTGGTAAGTGGAAAAATTGTTATAAAAAATATTATCCGGACTAGAAGATAATGTGTCTGTGTTAAAATTAATATATGTGACTAATGTGGCTGAACTATCGTACACCGACCATTTAGTATTTGATAAAATTTGTGAGTAACTGCACAAACTGCTTATAGCAATAATAATTGTCATTAAAGTAGTTTTCTTTTTCATTTGTTTTAGTGTTAATAATTATTAATTCCGTTTTTTTGAATGGTCTCTGGCCTCCACATTTATTTTAATATCTATATTATGAATGCTGTATCTCAAAATGATCTATATCATTATAACCAACCTAATTTTCAGATGGCTTTTTAAACTTGCCCATTAACGATTCGCGGGTTTCTGATGTAACGGATTTAATGCTACAAAACTATCCTACGCAACAAAGATAATAGAAAGCAGAAAACTTTCAACTTGCCCGTCACCCGCTATTGTCTTCCCCACAAATATTTTTTAAAGATACAAAAGTTTCTGTCAACCACCCCCGATAGCTATCGAAACCGCCGCTGGTGGCAGATCGAAGTTTGGCATAGGTTTGATGTTATATTGCCTTAAGAAAGCTCTCAGCGGTCATGACAGGAATATCTGCACATTTGTAATCTGTCAAGTTACGTGTCAAGATAGCTGCACATTTATTTTCAATTGCGCAAAAATATTGAATACCGTCCTCAAAGTCCTTGAATTCTGAACTTAGTGCTAATTCAATAATCTTATTGTCAACCGATAATACTGTCACAAGTGATTTAAACTTAAATAATATTTTCTTAACTCTTTCTTGTCCGTTATCCTTTGAAAGCAGGTAGAAAAGTGTTGCAAATGTCAAAGAAGAAACATTTATACCAAGTTTACCTCTGTCAGCCAAAGTAAATAAATGGGCAGCAGGTACATAAAATGACTTTCTTTTAGCTAACAGATCAAGAACTATGTCAGTGTCAATAAAGATATTTTTCATTTATATTTCTTTGTTAAATGATCAATATATTCCTTTTCATAGTCAGTCCGCTTGGATTTTATAACTCCACAAAGTGATTCTACTAATGGAGAGATTTCAATGTCCTGTTTTACTCCCCTTGTCAGGAGTTTAAGATAGTTTTCAATCATTTTAGACAAGCTGATTTTTTTAACCTTAGCGTAGTCCTTAGCAAGCTCAATCGTACCTTGATCAAGTTTTAATGTCAATTTTGAGTTCATAATTTTAAGTTTATACGTACAAAGATATACACAATATACGTATTGTCCAAATTTATTTTCAAACTTATACCCAACGATTACGGACTGTAAACGGCGGCGGTTCCGATAGCTATCGGAATAGAGCACCTGCCTGTCCGGTCAGGCGGGCTTCCATGTCTGCCCCACAAATATTTTTAAAGTTACAAAAGTTTCTGTCAACCACTCCCGAACATTAGAAACTCCGCTGATTGCAGATAAAGGTTACTAATAGTTCTATTTGTTGTTATTCCTTTATTTAATCTCAATTTTTTTCATCATTAATATTATTCTGAGTAATTGAATGGTGTCCTTTTAATTATAATTTAAGATTAACAAATTTTGTGTATAAACCCTTTGAATACAATTTAATTTATAAGTTCATTGTTTTGACCAAATTCGTATGTTTAAATGCAAATCATCTACTAAATCCGTATATAGTTTTAGTGGATCATACGTATTTTTTATAAATCCAAAATCAAAAGGCTCAAATAATGCAGGTTCAAAAAGGTCTAAATATTCAGGTATTGCACAATAAAGTCTATTTTCTACAAATGAAAAGGCAATTCCTTTTTTGGTTTTCTTTTTGTAATCTAAAATTCTTTGCATTAAATTAGTGGTCAAAATATAACGAGCTTCAACCTGATCGGTGCTTAAAACTGTAAATTCATTATCAAATTCTATATCTTCAAGTTTAACCTTTTGAGTATTTTGTAAAAAATGTCTCTTTGTATTTTGAATAATTGATGAAAAGCTTTTAGATAGGACAAAGGTCTTTGACGTAAATGATTTGTTAAATGAGGCATCAATAAAAATTCCAGTAAATTTAATTTTTTCCTTATAAGTATATACAGTTGTTTCGCAAAACATAATACTTGTTTCACCAATTTTAAACCTCATGAAATCCTCGCCCTCTATTTGGGTAACAGAAAATGGGAACAACATGCTCTCTTCTAAAACAGCAGGTGCTATTCTTTGTCTTGGTATATACTCATATTTATCAAACATGAAACTTAATAATTCCGTAAGTATATCCTTTTTAAAATGCATTCGTAAATGATTCGACATTTCATTAAATGTACTATAGGTTATTCCTCCAAATATTAACATCGGAATACATGAAACAAATATTATAAAAGGCTCTTTGGAAAAAGCACCTAATACAATAAATGAAGTACACGAAAGTGTTATATACAGGTATCTTTTAAACTTTCTAATTTTCTCAATCCTGAATTGCTCTAAAGGTTCTAAAAGAGGTTTTAATTTTGAATTGAAAAAAAATTGCAATTCTGCCTCTGTCTTCATTTATCTACTAATTAAAAAGGTTCTTTGCGCTAATATTAGTTCTTTGGACCTCATCAATTTCAAAGACTTTCTTAATTTTATAACCAAGTTGATTAGCGATTAAGTTGGAAGGGAATGTTTGTATTGAATTATTATAATCTGTTATTGCTGCATTATAATACCTTCTTGAGGCAGATATTTGTTCTTCCGTTTCGTTCCATGCTGCTTGTAGTTTTAAAAAATTTTGATTTGCTTTTAAATCCGGATAATTTTCAACTGAAAGCATAACGCTATTTAATTTTTTTGAAATATCATTATGTAAATCAACTTTATCTTCGGCTGATAAATTATTAGTAAGCATAGACCTTAACTTTGTTATATCAGTTAAAACAGTAGCTTCGTGAATCATGTATTGTTTTACTGTTTCTACTAAATTAGGGATTAAATCATAGCGTTTTTTTAGCATTACATCTATTGACCCAAAAGCCTTGTTTGTTTCATTATTTTTTCTGATTATGTTATTATATAAATAAATAACATAAAAAATCAGAAGTATCAGAACTCCT
>CAINEZ010000332.1 GCA_903847905.1 uncultured Bacteroidota bacterium | reverse complement strand
TTTTATTAAATATGTTTTGTAGAATTAAATATTTTTAAAATAATTATTTTTCCCTGAAAATATAAAAACCTAAAGGGGATATGATTTTACGAAAAAGCTATTTTTATTGTTCAAGGTGTCGTAACGCTGAAAACAGGAAAAAATACTTTAAAATTAATTGACTATGTTTTCCGATAATACATTTCCATTCTCACATCTTATTGTTCGGGCAGGAAATTTTTCTATCATCATAAAATCATGAGTTGCCATAAGGACAGCCCTTCCTGACATACTAATATCAAGCAAAAGCTGCATGATGCCCTCGGAAGTTTCCGGGTCTAAGTTACCTGTAGGTTCATCGGCAAGAATAATATCAGGGTCATTGATAAGCGCTCTGGCTATTACAACTCTTTGTTGTTCACCGCCTGAAAGCTGGTGAGGCATTTTAAAACCCTTTGTTGCAAGTCCCACTTTATTAAGCACATCCTGGATACGAAACTGCATTTTCTCAGTGTCTTTCCAGCCGGTAGCTCTCATTACAAACATAAGATTTTCGTTAACACTTCGGTCAATAAGTAACTGGAAATCCTGAAAAACTATACCGATTTTTCTTCGTAAAAAAGGGATATCTTTATTCCTGATAGTTTTTAGATCAAAGCCTGCAACTTTCGCTTCCCCGTCAATTAAAGGAATATCTGCATAGAGTACTTTAAGAAGGCTGCTTTTGCCGGTGCCTGTTTTTCCTATAAGGAAAACAAATTCACCCTTGTCGATTTTTACATTAACTTTGGATAAAATAAGTGCGTCCTTCTGAAATACAGACGCATTGTTGATTTCTATGATAGTTTCGTCAGGCATTATATATTTAATAGGATTCTAAAAATATAAATTTTATTAAAAAGGAAGCTTAAATATTTTCCCATAAGGTAATTCATCAATAATCTTTTTCATCTCGTTGTTTTCTTTTTCACTCAGTCCGCATTGTTGCAATCCAATAGTTCTGTGATCAGCTCTGAAATAAGCTACCAGAGTGAATTTGCTATCTCGGATTTGAATGTAATCCGGTATTTTTGTACTACCTTTTATTTTAAGAATATACACTCCTGTATTATTTAAAGAAATGGTAATCGCAGGATTGATTTTAAAAAAAATATTTGCAAATTTGACTTTACATTATTATTTTTTTAGATATCATACCTTTTGCTGTTTTCAACTGTATCATGTATATTCCAGCCGAATACCCCGATACATTAATATCCTTTGTAACAAAATCTTCGTTTTCGGAGTAAACCATCTGACCGGTAGCATTCCATATTTTAACCGAAGAAACTAATCTGTCGGACTCTACATGTAAAGAACTGCCCTGTAAGAGATAAACATTCACTTTGTCTTTATCGGTAATATTTTCTAAACCATTTGCTGCAGAAATATTAATATCATCTATATAAATACTAAACATATTTGGAGCGCTGTAAGCATGCCAGCCAAAGTAGTAAGAACCTGAAACAGGTACTGTAAAAGTAGTGGATGATAACTGGAAAGTTTCATTGTTGAAGGATGGCATATCTTTCAGCAGCGTGGTCATTGAGGCAGCATCAGGAAAATCTCCATAATAAAGAGCCAGGCTCTCGTGATAGGTTGCCATGGCTACCTTGTAGTAAAAATCAATTTTATAGTTTTGCCCCTGGTTCAGGTCCACGCAAGTTGAAATAAGCCAATCGTCTGCCTGATTAGTAACACTATAATTATAAACAGCACAACCGGCAGCGTTGTGCCCTTCATAATCATAATAATGCCATTTTAAACCATCATTATTCTCATCAAGTATTGTCCATCCTTTTAAATAGTCAGTTGACCCAAATCCCATGCTATAAGGAGTATTTTCTGGCACTAAATGATAAATGTAATCTATTAAAGTATCGTTTACAGGACTTTCGTCGCCGGGTAAAATCGTATAAACAGAAAGCCAATATCCGCCAAGATTGGTAAAATCGCCTTGTTTTGTAAATGTAAAATCTGCTGTATCTCCGGGCTGAATCGTTTGGGAAATAGTTTCTGTATCAGTCTGGAAAATGGCTAATTCATACGAAACCTGTAAACCTGTAACTGGAGAGCTTCCATAATTTTTTACCTTAATGGTAATTGGTTCGCTATTCGATAATCCGCAATTTGTAACAGGGCCTGTAACAGCTATTACACCTACATCAGTAGCAGGGTTAATACAAGTGGATAAATCATAACCAAATATGCGAACCAATTGTATGGAACCGCCAAGAGTAGTAATTCCAGTTACATTGTCATGGTATGTAAATAAACCTCCCGCACCAGGGTTTGCAATACCACTGGCTACATCAAATAAACAATCATGAGAAACGCCGGTTTGTTGGCCTGTAGCAATATTTACCTGGTATATTTTTGGTTTAACAGCTGCCTGTCCTTGGTCAAATGCCCACAGGTAAGGTCCTCCTGGTGTCCATCCATCGTAAGCGGTTCCAAATACAGCAGTTAGACCATGAGTTGCAGCAGGGATTGAACGTATAAGCTGCCCTGAGCGATTAATCAGTTTAAAATCCCTGTTTCCTGCGTTCCATCCGTTAACCCAAAAGGCGTCATTTACCGGGTCATAAGCAATCCCCCTTACCATAGTCCCTGAAGGACAATTAATAGTGCTTATAAGCGTATGATTAGTAAAATCCATTTGATATATTGCAGCGCTATTAGAGCCACCATAAAAATAAGTGCCATCGTAAGCCATATCCCTGATTGAGCTAACTCCGCTAATCGTGAAGCTGTCTAAAATTGCGCCTGTCATGGTATATTTATAAAATTTAGTTGAATTATATCTTGCGGTATAAATATATGTTCCATCAGTTTCTACGCCTATTTCATAGTTATATTGCGATGGGAGTGTCCATGAAAACAAAACATCCCAAACGGACTTAGTGCTTTTGAGTTGTTTCTCTTTATTGACATTTTTTAAAGCAGTCTTTTCTACACCAGATGCATATTCCTGGGCAAAACCATTTACTGAGATTTGCAAAAAAATAAATATCCCTGCAATAACTCTAATCTTTCCCGAAATATGGAAGGAGAATGCTTTCATAATTAAAAATGTTAGTTCCTTGAAATTTCTGTAATGTGTTTTCATAATATCTGTTTTTTTAAAATTAATTTTTATAGAGATTATATTTTTTACATCAACGCGTATGAATGGTTAAAAAGCCCGAATACAGCGCGCTGTAGCTGACGTGGTCTTGGCTACACTAGTTGCAGCGTTCCATGTTGCGCCGTGTCTGAATAAATAATAAGCATTAGTCGCACTAGCCTCATTAGATGTCCAATATACAGATCCATCAACATCATAATCTCCCAAAAGGGTAGGATTATAAGCGTTTATCAAACCATACTCGTATTTAGATGGTACATACCAGTCGCCATAAATACCGTCTGTGAAATTAGTACAATTAGTTGCGATACTTGTGGGTGAAGTCGATAATAAATTAACAATACGCTCTGTATTATAAAGTCCTGCATTAACGCCATCTCTTGTAGCCCAACAAGAGTTAGCGGTATTACCAAATATTGCATAAGCAACATCGCTTCCAGCTATTATTAAGCCGTGCTGCCCGTTATCATATACATAAAATACAGTGCCGCCACCGTAGATTTCGCTATTGTAATGGATTGTTACTCCTGTACCTGTAACTCCTGTAGCTCCTGTAACTCCTGCAGAACCTGTTGAACCTGTTGAACCTGTAGCTCCAGTAACTCCTGTTGAACCTGTAGCTCCAGTAACTCCTGTTGAACCTGTAGCTCCAGTAACTCCTGTTGAACCTGTAGCTCCTGTTACACCAGTTACCCCAGTTACCCCTGTATTTCCTGTGGCACCTGTCGGACCTTGCAATCCTACGCCGGTTGTACCAGTTGGACCTGCAACAGAGGAAGCAGCGCCTGTAGCACCAGTTACTCCTGTATTTCCTGTTGCACCTGTCGGACCGGTTGCACCTATCAGTACCCATTGGCTGCCATTCCAATAGTAAAATCCAGCAGGAGAAAGAGCTCCGGCTCCATCGTTATACACCATTAAACTAGTTGCAGGGGGATAAAAACCGCCTACATCGCTGGTGGAAGTTAAAGATATTCGTGGAATTAGAATTCCCTGCCTGCTACCTGTGGGTCCAGTAGAACCTGTGACAGCACAAGAAACATCTAACAGCGCTGAATTACTGGCAGGAGCACCTATTGTGTTGATGGCTACTCCTATAGTCTGCGAAAAACATTTGGTAGTTGGTAATATGCAGATTACAGTCAGTAATCCGCCAATGATAAAGCAGGTAATTGCTTTTATCAGTTTGCTTTTAGTTATATTTATTTTTATTTTCAAGGTTTTAGATTTACGATTTATTCAGATTGTATAATGGGCAAAATTAAGTTAAAAGATGAAAAACCGAAACGGGAATACAGGAAATATGATGTAAAGTAAAAAAAGAAGAACTGGATAAACAAAACAAATTGAAAAAACGGAATATAAAAGAAAAGATGTTTGAGGTTTGTGTGTGCTTGAACATTAGAAGGCTTTGTGGAAAGTATATCTTTTAAAAAAAGAAAGAGAATATTATTTGAAGCAAAGTGCATGAAGGTAGTTTGAGATTTGAAAATAGAATAATTATTTTGA
>CAINEZ010000331.1 GCA_903847905.1 uncultured Bacteroidota bacterium | reverse complement strand
GAACTTGGTATTTGGGGCTTGGATCTTCAAATTTTCAACGATATTTTTTTTTTTGTGAATAATTCAGGTTAATACTAAACCTTAACCACCTTATAAAAATAACTGCCCAAATAAATAAGCTTGAATAAGTGGCTGAGCAGCAAAAAAGTATTTTATAATGTGCGGGTTGATGAATTAAATATTGCAAATATGGTTTATAATTGGTATGCATTATATACTCATCCCAGAGCTGAAAAAAAAGTTTACGAAAGGCTTTTAAAGAAAAATATTGAAGTTTTCTTCCCTTTGCAAAAGAAACTTCGGCAATGGAAAGATCGTAAAAAGTGGATTGATGAACCTTTATTTAGGTCTTATATTTTTGTCAAGATTAGCGAAAAAGAATATTATGAAGCGCTTAATACACTCGGAATTGTCCGATATATTACCTTTTCCGGAAAAGCTGCTCCAATACCAGATTGGCAGATTATCGCCATAAAACAATTACTTGAATCAAATCATGAATTTGAAATAACATGCAGTGATTTTAAAAAAGGAGAGCATGTTAAGGTAGCCTCGGGTGTTTTAAAAGGAATGAAGGGCGAATTGATCTCTTTTAAAAACGAAAAAAAAGTGCTTGTCAGAATAGATCATATTAGCCATAATCTGGTAGTTAATATACCATTGACACAATTAGAATCTGTAAAATAATGTTAAATATTTTTTAAAAAACATATGTCTTTTATAGTAACTTTGCATGATTTTTTTAGTTGGGAACATAATTATAAATGTAACTGACGGGGCGAAGCTATGAAAGGTAAATAAATAATAAAAGCAAATATAAAAAGTAGTAAAAATTATATAAAGCTCAAGTTAATATAATTACAAAATGAAAATTCATAAAACTATAATAAATACTCTATTTCTTGGAGTATTTATGTTTGTTGCCATTGCTGCTAATGCGCAAGTTCGAAATATTTCCAAAACGGATTTAAGTAAGGTAAATGTTGACCAATTATCTGATGATCAGGTTAAAACTCTTTTAAATAAAGCGGAATTATCCGGAATGACTCAAGATCAAATTGAAGTTGCTGCAAAAGCAAAAGGAATGTCAAGTTTGGAAATAATTAAACTAAAAGCACGTATTAGAAATCTGAAAATTTATTCAACTACTGCCGAAAATGTAGTACCCGAACAGACAAATGATACTAAAAGTTTAACGGACTCTGTTGCAAAAGCAATTAATAAATTTAATGAAAAAATATTTGGTTTTTCGTTGTTTACAAATAAATCTCTTTCATTTGAACCAAGCACTAATGTTGCTACACCAATGAATTATCAACTTGGTCCGGGCGATAAATTTGTTATAGATGTATGGGGAGCTTCTCAGGAAACCTATAACTCTAAAATTACTGCTGAAGGAAATATTATTATAAGCAATGTGGGCCCAATTTATATAAGCGGCATGACCATTGAAGAGGCTACTGTCAAAATAAAAAAAGAACTAAGTACAATTTATTCAGGGTTGTTAACAGGTAACACCTTCATGAAAATCAGTCTTAGCGCTGCCAGAAGTATCAAAGTGAATATCGTTGGCGATGTGGTAGTACCCGGTACTTACTCCGTATCTTCATTATCAACTGTATTTAATGCCATGTATCTTGCAGGTGGTCCCTCATTGAATGGTTCGCTTCGCGATGTAAAAATTATTAGAAACAATAAAACCGTTGCTGATCTTGATTTTTATGAATTCTTATTAAAAGGTGAATTGCCTGATAATATGCGTTTGCAAGATGAAGATGTGATTTTTGTTTCTACATATAAAAAACGTGTTGAAATAATAGGTGAGATAAAAAGGTCTGCTTTATTATTTGATATAAAACCAACAGAAACACTTAAAGACCTTATTTATTTTGCAGGAGGTTTTACCGATAAAGCATATTCGGAATGGATAAAAATCTTTAGAAAAACCGGAAAAGAATATAAAGTTATTGATGTTTCATCATCACAGCGGGATACATTTAAACTTAATAATGGCGATTCAATTATGGTTGACACCATATTAAACCGTTTTGAAAACAGGGTGGAAATAAAAGGAGCTGTATTTCGCCCAGGTATTTTTGCCATAGATAGCGTTATGACACTTAAGCAACTCATTAATAAAGCTGAAGGTTTACGTGGTGATGCTTTTAAAAATAGAATTTCCATCTATCGTACTACCGAAGACCTTACTATTGAAATAATCCCGTTTGATCTCGAAAAACTTTTACGAAACGAAGAAGACGTTTCTTTGCAGCGCGAGGACATTGTGATTATTCCTTCTATTTTCGATATCAGCGAAGAATACAATTTAAATATTGAAGGCGAGATAAAAAATCCAGGTAAATATCCATTCACATTTAATACATCTGTTGAAGATTTGATTATTCAGGCGGGCGGGTTACTTGAATCAGCTTCTCTTGCTCGCATGGAAATAGCCAGGAGAATTAAAAACAATACTGCTGTTAGTACAAACGAACAGATTGCCGAAATATATCAATTCCCGATCAGCAAGGATTTGAAACTTTCAGACTCCGCTTCAAAGTTTATTCTTCAACCTTTCGACCAGATTTTTATTCGCAAATCCCCCGGATATTTAACTCAGGAAATGGTTAGTGTAGAGGGCGAAGTTTTATTTCCTGGCAAATACTGCCTTACCTCAAAGAATGAACGCATTTCTGACCTTGTTAAACGCTCCGGAAATTATACCACCGATGCTTATCCTGAAGGGGCAAGGATGATCAGAAAATTTACTTCAGACCAACCCATTTAAACTCCCTTTGAAATATTTCGGAAAACCAACTTCGGGTTTTTCTGACCTCGAAAGAATATAAACATCCTTATCCTGGTGAGGATAGTCAAATCCCATTTCAATAACATGGT
>CAINEZ010000330.1 GCA_903847905.1 uncultured Bacteroidota bacterium | reverse complement strand
TTTATTTTTGGAATGATTAAAACGCCCCTACTATCATCTCCTATTATGTCTCTAGTGATAACAATACTTTCTTTGTCTTCTTTGAGTAAAAATCCTACACTTTCAAAAATACTTAATTCAAAAGGATAATTACTTTCTACTTGATTATTATATAAAGCACTATCTTTCCATTTAATTTTAAATATTTTCATATTATTTTATTTTAATCATTTCTATTTCCCAAGTATCTTGTAACTTCATTACTACACTTCCGAAAGCTGGCGAAGTTCCTTTTTTACCAAGTCCACTTTGGAAGTTTATACGACCATTGGGAATATATATTTTGCCCCCCCCCTACTGCGTTATGAAATCTTTGAGTAGTAATAAATTCAATAGGGAATAAAATATATATTTCATTATTAGCCCATTCATAAGTTTGCCAAGCCTTTAATAAAAATTCGTGCTTTCTTGTGAATGGTGGATTAATCCATATACGTTTGTATTGTGTCCAATCCTTAGAAAGTCCGTCTGTTTCTATTGTATCGTAGTTTGAAATATTTAAGTCTTCAGCTTTTCCTTTTGTAGTAGCTGGATCATAATCAAACTCGCCAAATCTAGCAACAAACTCTTTGGGAGTATAATATTCATTATCTTTTGTAAATTGAACTTGTGATTTTGCCATATATTTTTACTCTTTCGGATCGTAATAATTTAACGCTAATATAAATATTACTATGAAGAAAGGAAAGATTAGTTGATACATTATTTTACTTTTAATATTAAATTCCCCATTAAATATCCTGAGAAATTTTGATTTCTATTTTGCATATCTTTCGCCACAGAGACAATATAATCTAAACTTGAGGTTGGTATAGGAGATATAAAATAACAAATAGTTTTTAGTGAATGTTCTTTTATAAACAATTTTGTTTTTTTAAATTTTGCTTGATTTTCTTTATTGTCGGAAAGTTTATTTTCTCTTGCCCAATTACAATATCTTTTCCAATTTTCTTTCTTTCTAAATAGTTTTTGAGTTTCTGAACTATAAATAGCAAAGATCTCTGAAATAAATTCTGCTCTTTCGCTAGTTTTCTTTTTTTTAATTGGAATAGCTACCTCTGTATATTCTTTGAGGATTGAAGAGAATAGATTATTGTAGTTTAAGTTTATGTTTTCCATATTATCTTGCTAAGTAATGTTCATATTCTTCTATTTCTTCAAATGCTTTTACATAATCAAGTCCGCCTTCTTTGATTGATTTTGAGTGTTTATTTAATAGATATTCTAAAATTGCATGATGTTTCATATTACATTCCTCATAAACCTCTATTATTTTCATATCTAAGTCATATTGACTATATATTTTTTTGTTTGTTCTTTGTCCATTTCTTTTCTAATTTCAATAAATTGTTAAGCCCAAATACAAGGATTATTATAACAAGGCATATTATTATGATAATGCAAGTTTGGATTCATTGGTGTTGGTAATGATGGATAACTTGGAAAATATTGTATCGGTTGATAAATAGGAGTTATTACTGGTCTTTTTTCAAGCTCCTCAATTCT
>CAINEZ010000329.1 GCA_903847905.1 uncultured Bacteroidota bacterium | reverse complement strand
GCATGATATTATTTTATAAAAAAATTATTAGGATTCATATTTTTTTTATATTTGCACACATTAATAAATAAAATATTTTATTAACTAACCAAAACTTAAAACAATGAACAAAGCTCAATTAATTGATGCAATTGCTAAAGATGCAAAATTAAGCAAAGTAGACAGCTGCAAAGCACTTGATGCTACAATCACAGCTATCAGCAAATCACTAAAAAAA
The DNA here is from genome assembly GCA_903847905.1 of uncultured Bacteroidota bacterium. Classification (GTDB taxonomy): domain Bacteria; phylum Bacteroidota; class Bacteroidia; order Bacteroidales; family CG2-30-32-10; genus CAINEZ01. The sequence continues at coordinate 3,006 of CAINEZ010000329.1, read as the reverse complement.
GGCGAAGGTGTTATCCTCGTTGGTTTCGGTTCTTTTTCTATAGCAAAAAGAGCTGCAAGAAACGGACGTAATCCACAAACCGGTAAGCCTATTAAAATTGCTGCTAAAAAAGTAGCAAAATTTAAAGCAGGATCAGCTTTAGCAAAATCCGTTAAGTAAAATATTAATTTATTTTGAAGGAGCCATTCGCAAGGATGGCTTTTTTTTTGATTGATTAGATCTTATTCAATTTATGTGCAAGCTGTCCGCAAGCAGCATCAATGTCCTCGCCTCTGCTTTTTCTGATATTTACAATAATATTTTTTGATTCAAGGAAACCTGCAAATGCTTTAACATTTATATCTGAAGCTTTTTTGAAACCCGTTCCTTCCACTGCATTATATTCGATGATGTTAACTTTACATGGAACATTTTTGCAAAATTCAGCCAGTTCTTTTGCATCAGCCAGCGAATCGTTAAACCGGCTTAATATGAGGTATTCGAAGGTAACTCTGTTATTGGTTTTTGAATTAAAATACCGAATCGCATCGGCTAATTTTTGTAATGAATTTTGTTCATTCACCGGAATAATCTCACTTCTTTTCCTGTCGTTTGCTGCATGTAACGACAGGGCAAGATTAAATTTAACCTGATCATCGCCAAGTTTTTTTATCATTTTTGGTAACCCGACCGTTGAAACCGTAATTCGCGATGGGGATATATTAAGACCATCAGCTGATGTTATCCTGTCAATTGCTTTAAGAAGGTTATCGTAATTAAGTAAGGGTTCTCCCATACCCATGAAAACAATATTCGTTAAAAGATGATTATAACGTTCCATTGCATGTTTTGCAATAACAGCAAGCTGGTCGTACATTTCGTAAAACTCCAGATTTCTGGTAAATCCAAGTTTCCCTGTAGCACAGAATTTACAGGCAAGCGAACATCCAACCTGCGATGAAATGCAGGCAGTAAAACGATCATCTGAAGGGATCAAAACACCTTCAACATTTTTTTTATCGAAAAGACAGAAGGCTATTTTGATGGTTTTGTCAGTGCTGGTCTGAACATTAGATTGCAGAGCTGCATGGATAATGAAATGTTCGTTTAAAAACTTTCGCGTGGCAACTGAGATATTTGACATCTCGTCAAAGTTTTTTGCAGATTTTTTCCACAACCATTCCCAAACTTGTTTTGCCCTGAATGGCTTATCGCCATGGGAAAGAAAGAAATCTTTTATTTCTTCCTGTGAAAGTGTACGGATGTCTGTTTTTTTATTTTCGTCCATTATGAGTTGTCTTGTATTCCATGGAAATACAGCTATATAATGCCGTAGTATGCTTTTTATTTTGCTTTGTCCATTCAGGTTTGTGGCAGGAAGTAAGCATTAGTATGAGCTGAAAAATTAATAAAATCAAAAAATCGCTGATCGAAGTTTTTTAGTTTGGTTTTTATATAAAATTGATTTTTTCTTTATTACTTAATATCATTGCAAAGATAATCAATAATAATTTGAATAGACGATTTAACTGATATATGATTTTTTTGATGAAAAAGTAATTAATAAATAGTTGTTGATAAATCATTTACCATACACTGTTGACGAAGAAGCAGAAAGTTTATTTTTGCCTTATACAAATTTTTGACCTGTGCGTAAACTTTCCGCCGACTATTTATTTCCAATTTCACAGCATCCTGTAAAAAACGGGATTGTTATTATTGATGATCGTGGAATGATAAACGAAAATGTTATCGATCCTTCTTCATTAGATTATTCAATATCAGATATTGAAAAATACAATGGATTTATTTGCCCTGGCTTTGTAAATACTCATTGCCATCTGGAGTTGTCGTATCTGAAAGGGAAAATTACAGAACATTCCGGTCTTGATAAATTCATAATAGAATTGGAACAATTAAGAAAAGGCGTAAACGAAAAGGAAAAAGCAGAGGCGGCATATAATGCTGAACAGGAAATGATGTACGGCGGCATCGTTGTTGTAGGGGATATTTGCAACAGCAACGCAACGTTTGAACTGAAAAATAAAAGCAGGCTTACTTTTCATACTTTTATTGAATCATTTGCTTCGGATCCGCAAAAGGCTGATCGCGCTTTTGAAAAAGCGCTGGCGCTGTATAATGAAATAGGAAAAAATAGCAATAATCAGTCAGCTTCAATTACGCCACATGCGCCATATTCGCTCTCAAAAAATCTTTTTCTGAAAATTAAAAATTTTACAGAAGAAAAAGGAAATATAATAAGCATTCACCATCAGGAAAGCGAAGAAGAGAATAAGTTTTTTTTGTCAAAAGACGGAAATATTAAAGAAATGCATTTTCGTTTTGGCGTTGAAAAATCAGATTTCTGCAATTCAGGATCAAGACCACTTGCAGCAATTGCTGATTATATTGCAAAAAATAATCCCGTTCAACTTGTACATAATACAGCTTCCGTTGATGTTGATATTGATTTTGCCGAACAAAATTTTAAAAATCTCTATTGGTGTTTTTGCCCTAACGCAAACCTTTATATTTTACAGAAATTGCCCGACTTTGCGTTATTTTATAATAAAAAGTGTAAGATTACTATGGGCACAGACAGCCTCGCTTCCAATAAATCTCTTTCTATTCTTAATGAATTAAAAACTATTTGGGCAAACGCTCCTTTTATACCCCTGCATGAATTGCTTACATGGGCAACATTAAATGGTGCGAAATTCCTTCAATTGAATGAAAAATTTGGCTCTATTGAAAAAGGGAAATTTCCGGGTGTATTACTTTTGGAAAATGTGAATGTTGAAAAGATGCAGATAACAAGGGATACTTCAGTAAGGATTCTGATTTAGTGATTCATGTATAGTATATAATACCGATACGCAATATGTAATAGTATCCATGTAATAAAAAAAGCCTTTGAGTAATATTCAAAAAGTAGTCGAAAAGCTACAAATTTGTATAAAAATATTAAAACTCAAAGACTATGACAAAAATAAAACAAATTTCAGAAAAAAAAGAAAAAATTGATTT
>CAINEZ010000328.1 GCA_903847905.1 uncultured Bacteroidota bacterium | reverse complement strand
TTTTTTAGTCTAATAAAAAAATAAATTATGCCGATGCTATCCCGACCTACGGTACGGGACAGGCTATGAAAATAGTTCAAATTTATTTTGAACTTAGAATTGGTCAACGCCTATCTAATACCTGTAATATCCCAATCCCAAAATGGAATGGACTATACAGTTGCAGGCTGGTATTATATATCGGTTTTGTTTTCTGCTATTCGTAAAATGCTGTTACTGTATCACAATTTTTTTTGTTTGCATTTTTTGCCCGGCATAAATATTTACAAAATAAATTCCTTTTTGAAAATTAGAAAAGTCAATTTTGTATGATGTTTGACTGTTTACCGGAGTAGGTTGTTTCAAATTGTTTATCATATAAACTTTCTCACCAAGCATATTGAATACTTCAATAGTATTTACTTTTTCCGGGCTGCTGACAGTAAATTTCCCGGATGTAGGATTGGGGAAAACTGAAACTTCGTTTGATGGTATTTGAGTGTTTGTAATTCCGGTTGGCGTGTAAAGAACAGACGAAATAGTGTAGGAACCATAATCACCGCCATTGTAGTTGTAAGCTTTCACATAATAAGTCCCTGTTGATATATTGTTATAGTGAGTAGCTTCATGTATTCCCACGCTGGTATCGTATCCGGCTATCTGCGTTATCCCGTCCGTACCGTATAAATAAAGATCAATATCCAGTGTAGCATCGGAAGTAGAGTTAATTACAAGATTATCGCCAGATGATGTTACGGTAACTTTCCACCAATCCACCAGGTCAGTATATCCATTGGTATAAAAACCAAGATGCCCTGTGCTGCTTCCGTTCAATGGCAAAATAGCAGCCACCTGAACAGAATCGTTGTTTTCAGTATCATTTGTATAAGCTGTTGGAGTAAATGAGGAAGAAATAGTATAGGAACCATAACCATCGCTATGGCAATCGAAAGCCCTCACATAATAAGTGCCGGGCATCAGGTTGTTGAAATGTGTTGCTTCGTGTATTCCAACACTGGTATCATATCCTGCGATCTGGGTGGTGCCGTTTACGTCGAATAAAAAAAGATCAATATCCAATGTCGCATCAGAAGTAGTGTTTACCACAAGTTTGCCGTCGGAAGGGATAATAACTTTCCACCAATCGTTCCTGTCAGTATATCCGTTTGAATAAAAACCAAGATGTCCTGTAATGCTTACGTTCAATGGCAAAATAGTAGCCACCTGAACAGAGTCGTTGTTTTGAGTATCATTTGTATAAGCTGTTGGAGTATATGAGGAAGAAATCGTATAGGAACCATAACCACTGCTATGGTAATCGAAAGCCCTCACATAATAAGTGCCGGGCATCAGGTTGTTGAAATGTGTTGCTTCGTGTATTCCCACGCTGGTATCGTATCCTGCAATCTGGGTGGTGCCGTTTACGTCGAATAAAAAAAGATCAATATCCAATGTAGCATCAGAAGTAGTGTTTACCACAAGTTTGCCGTCGGAAGGGATAATAACTTTCCACCAATCGTTCCTGTCAGTATATCCGTTTGAATAAAAACCAAGATGTCCTGTAATGCTTCCGTTCAATGGTAAAGTAATAGCTACCTGCATAGAGTCATTGTTTTCTGTATCGTTTGTCAAGCCAGTAGGGGTAAATGTGGAAGAAATAGTATACGAACCTGAAATAGTACTATAGAGATGAGCTTTCACAAAATAAGTTCCGGGGAGAAGATTATTGTAGTGTGTCCTTTCAGTTATTTGTGAACCCATTTCGTATCCTGCTAATAGTGTAGTGCCGTTTACATCGTATAAATAAAGATCTATATCCATTCCGGTAACAGAAGCAGTAGTGTTAATATCAAGTTCACCGTCGGCAGTAATAGTAACTTTCCACCAATCATCAGCATCGGTAGATGAAGTTAATGTGCCGGCATCCGATGAATTAACTGATAGAACATTTGCAGAAGAATAATTGTTATTAGGTTCTGTTTCTGAAAATGCGAAAAGAGGAAGATAGATAATCGCTAAAGCAAAAAGTAAATTTATAGTTTTCATTTTATTTATTTTAAGTTTTACCTACTCATTTAGCTTTCCTGCCTGCCGGTAGGAGTCGCTCCGTTTTTTAGAGTGGTATCTGGTCTCCACTTTCATTTTACAAAATTAAAGTATTTTTTAAAAACCATATAATTAATTCAAGTTGCCACCTATGATATTAACAATTGATTATTGATAAATATATTAAAAAGAGCAAAGTCTATCAACGGAAATTTCCGATAATGGTAGTTGTAACCAAACCATATCAG
>CAINEZ010000327.1 GCA_903847905.1 uncultured Bacteroidota bacterium | reverse complement strand
TATCTGCGGTAATCATAATAATCTGCGTGCTTGCCTATTGGCAAGTCAGCGTTCCAATTTTGGGATTTTAATACATACACATTACTAACATAGAAATTCACATAGTTGCACTTATGCTGATTTGCTATGTGAAATCTGTGTGTTCTATGAATATGTGGTAAAGAAACCGAATATTTTTGCTTAACTAAACGACATTGAATTAAGAAGAGGGGATATTATTTTTAGCATATTCCATAAGCTTAATAGTATTACGAATATTAAGCTTTTTCATGATGTTATATTTATGCGTTTCAACGGTTCTGGTAGAAATAAAAAGCTTGTCGGCAATTTCCTGATTGAAAAGCCCGTCAGCTATTAGCTTAAGTATCTCAATTTCTTTTCGGGTAAGTAATTGCTCGGCATTTTTAATTACCCCTTTTGATTTATCAGGTTTAAAGGCGTTGCCAATAAATTTTTCAGCAACACTTCCATTAATATATATATCGCCATTGTAAACTTTTCTAATAGCTTCAATCATTTGTTCGGTTTTAAATGCTTTTGGCAAATAACCTGATGCACCTGCCTCAAATCCGCGTACTATATGATCTCCATCATCATAAGATGTGTGAAGAATAACTTTTATAGCAGGAAAATTTTTAACGATATGTTTTGTAACTTCAATTCCGGAGACTTTAGGAAGATTGATATCAAGCAAAACTATATTTGGCTTATACTTTTCAGTCATGGATAGGGCTTCTTCACCATCGGTTGCTACAGAAACAATTTCGATATCGCGATATCTGGATAGCAATGATTTTATTCCCATAATCACAATATCATGATCATCAACAAGCAAAACTTTTATTTTTTTCATTTTAACTTTTGGCGTATATGAAAATTATGGCGACAAAGTTAATATAATTATATACATAAAGATATTTATTAACATTTTTAACAATGTAATACTGTGAATTGATGCAAAATGTATTATTATTTGGCTGGTTTTTTTTGTTTGATTCCTGTCCGACCGGTAGGCAGAGTTGTTGGTTTGTGTTATGGTTTTGGGAAAGCCCAATCCTGCATATGCGCATTTGCGTCAAGTTAGGGAGTTAGTTTATTATTGAAAACGCTTGCTGCAAAAAGAATTTGTTTGGGCTAAAGTCCCTAAATAAAGGGCATTTATTATCCACGGACTGAAGTCCGTGGCAATTCAAATTTTGTTTATCAAATTCAGTTGCCCTGACATTTATGTCGGGGCAACTGAATGCTGCATATAGCATGGGCTTTAGCCCCCAAAAGATATTGTTAGCTATGCAGGATAGACTTTTTATTACGTAATTGATGCAAAAAGTAAATATTATTTTTTAACAACTCTTAAACCTTTAGATAGCCATCGCTTTGGTGTCAAGTTGATCAGTTTTGTTTTTTAGGTAAGGTAAAATAAAAAACGCTTCCGTTGTTAATTTCCGATTCTACCCAGATACTGCCTCCATGCAATTCAACGATACGCTTGCAAATACATAACCCTATGCCTGTACCGGAATATTTTCCCTCGGCATGAAGCTTTTGAAATATTTGGAATATTTTTTCAAAATATTGTTGTTCAATACCAATACCATTATCGTTTACAGAAAAAATCCATTGTTTGTTATCCTCTTTTGCGGATATATAAATCCTTGGTTGTACATTACAAAATTTAATTGCATTAGTCAGTAAATTTTGAAAAAGCTGAAACATCTGTCCTTTGCATGCCTTGATAACAGGGAGTTTGTTATATGTAATAAGCGCATTGCTCTCTTTTATTTTTACAGACAATATAGTGATAACTTTTTCTAAAACAGCTGACATATCAACATCGGTAAATGGTTCTGATTTAGTACTCAACCTGGAATAAGAGAGAACATCTTCAATCAATTGTTGCATCTTGTCTGCGCCGATAATAATTAATTTAATATACTCCTGCGCCTCCATGCACAACTGCTCTTTATAATTCTCAGCGAGTAATTGCGTGAATCCTGAAATCATGTGTAAAGGTTCACGTAAATCGTGTGAAACAATATAAGTTAGTTGTTCTAATTCTTTATTTGAACGTTCTAGTTCAATGACGTGTTTTTTTATGTTTTCTTCTATCTGTTTGCGTTCGGTAATATCGTGTGCTATAAAAATAATACCGGATATATTCCCTCTGCCAACGGAGGATTCATCTTTCAACGGTGAGGATGAAAAAAGTACAGGAATTTCTTTTCCATTTTTCGTCAGGAAATCAACTTCATAATTTTTTACAATTTCTCCTTTTGTAATTTTTTCTAAAAGACCCCTTTTTAAACTACCTTTACTGAAAAGCATCTCAACAGATTTTCCTTCTAATTCTTTTTTTGAATATTTTAATGAATCTAATATCGCTTTATTAACGTTAAGTATAATTCCTTCCGGGTTTAAAAGGAATAAAAATTCCTCAATAGAAGAAATAATATTCTCAGCTGCATTAGCAGGAGTGATAGTCATAAACCTGTATTTAATTATAGCATAAATGAAAGGTATTATACAGATCAGATAGAACACATTTGCCAATGGTGGGATATTCTGAATATTCAGTTCGGGAATCAGCACATCAGATATTGTTCCACCTACTAAGCCAATGGAAACACAAGTTACAATTATTGTTGACTGTTTTTTTTCAAATAATTTCTCTGTTATTTTCCAATGTCGGTATCCAAAATAGATTGACAGAAGTGTAAATGAAATATAATAAACGTAAAAAAGATATGTCCAGATTGTATCTGTCCAAGTATATGCCCATCCATAAGACTGTTGCACAGGACCTGTCATTAAACAATTCGTCCACTGTTTGTAAATAAAAAACAATGGTATGATAAAAATAATAAATATTAAAATTTTTGACTTCAAGAGTTTTTCTTTGTTAGAAAGGGCAAGGGAAAAACAAAGAATAAAGCTGGAAATACTAATCCATCCTATGGAAGAAATATTCTGAAATAGCATTGCAGCATCCTTAGTGATAACAGAATTGGATGCGAAAATATCAGCAAAAGCCCATATTGAAAGGCACGCCATTATGCCAGAGCAGATTTTGTTAAGCAGGGATTTGGAGTTTTTATATATTACAAAACCTGCCATGAATACATATGCAAGAAAACAAAAAAAACGCAGAAATGATAAAAAATTCATCGGCTTACATATTGTTTAAAATAATTTTCAAATATAAAAAATTACAACTACTCAGCAGTTAAATTAACCAAATTAGTCAGCACATTTAAAACATTTTATTAATTTTATCTTTCATAAATCTATAAAAAGAATATGTAGCTATTCAGGTAATAGAATAGAACGCAGATTCCGAAGCTTCGGAACAGATCGCTTATGATTAAATATGATTTTATTTTACCAGTGTTCATCATAATCTTTAACGTTAACCATAGCAAATCCCTGCCTTCCGGCAAGCAAGAGCATTCTATTTATTTTTTCTCCAAATGTGTTATTACAAATATATGTATATATACCTTAAATCCGCAAGTAGTTTTTTAACCACTAAGAACACAAAGAATCCCGATACTTGCCTGCCGGCAGGCTGGGCTATCGGGATGCACAAAGGTTCACGAAGCTTAATGCATTCATACAGGTAAAATGAAATCTTTGTGTTTCTTTGTGAAAACCTTTGTGTATTTTGTGGTTTCATATTTTTTTTTATCTATTACTTGCGGATTTAAGAATATACATTTCATGGCAATAAATATTTTTGGACTATTTTGTATAGATCGTCTATTTTAAATGGTTTGGATAAATAATCGTCCATGCCATTCGCCAGGCATTTTTCACGGTCGCCTTCCATGGCTATTGCTGTTACTGCTATTATAGTAGTATGTTTGTTTGTGCCTTCCTCATCTTTCCTGATAATTTTAGTGGCTTCAAATCCGTCGATTTCGGGCATATAAACGTCCATGAAAATCAGGTCAACGGAATTGTTTTTATAATTTTCAATGGCTTCTGAGCCATTTGTTGCAGTTAAAATTTTCGCACCTGTTTTATTTAACATGGTTACCAATAATTTCATGTTAATGCTATTATCTTCTGCTATTAAAATGGTTTTCACTTTTTCAATATTTATATTTTTATCTTCTGAAGCAATTTTTTGTTTTTTCTTTTCTTCCATTAAAAAGCTTTTGGGATTCTTTTTTATTTTTAGCAATAGCTCTGATAAAACTTTCATTTTTACAGGTTTTGAAAGGTATTGATCAATTCCCATCTTCTTGCCAATTTCTATAATATTATCTTTTTCAACAGAAGAAAACATTATTATTACTGGCATCCAAATCAATTTGAGTTCATGCTTTATTTTTTCCGCAAGGGTTAAGCCATCCATAATAGGCATGTGCATATCGAGGATTACAATATCAAAAAAGTTTTTATTCTCATTTGTTTCTCTTAACAAAGTCAAAGCTGTATTACCATTAGAAGCCAAATCGGAATCAATTCCCCAATAATTAAACATACCCTGCATTATTTTCAAATTTGTTTTGTTGTCATCTACTATAAGCACTCTATTAATTTTCAGTTTTGAAGGTTTTACACTCTCTACCTGAGTATTTGAAACCTTTAACGGTAATTCGAAAGAAAACGTACTCCCTTTTCCTGTTTCGCTTTCTACCATTAGCTTACCGTTCATCATTTCCGTTAAATTTTTCGATATAGCTAACCCTAATCCGGTGCCACCGTATTTTCGGGTTGTAGAACTATCAGCTTGAGTAAAATGATCAAAAATATGCATCAGCTTATTTTTCGGAATACCTATTCCTGTATCTTTTACGCTAAAAAGAACCCTTGTATTACCTTCGTGATCAGTAGCAGCTTGTTCTTTAACAGAAATACAAATTTCGCCTTTATCTGTAAATTTAATTGCGTTGCTGATTAAATTAACTAATATCTGCCTTATCCTTGAAGCATCACCAATAAAAAAATCAGGTAAACAGGGTTCAATTTCACATAGTAATTCTATGTTTTTTTCAAAAGCGTTCGCTGTGAGAATATCCAAGCTTATTTCAACCATTTCGTGGATATTAAATTCCACATTTTCTATTTCAATTTTTCCGGCTTCAATTTTCGAAAAATCCAAAATATTATTTATAGTATTAAGGAGTATATAAGCTGATGTTTGAACAGATTCAAGATATTCGCGTTGGGTTGCTGATAAATTTGTAATAAGAGCCAGTTCTGTCATTCCTATTACACCATTCAATGGAGTGCGGATTTCATGACTCATTATAGCAAGAAATTCGGATTTTGCTCTATTGGCGTTTTCGGCTGCTTCTTTTGCTTTCAGCAATGCAATTTCAATTTGTTTTCTTTGAGTTATCTCAATCATAATAGCAAATACAGCCGGTTTGTTATCGAATATTATAGTATCGGTTTTTACAATAAAATCTTTTACCTCTCCTGATTTTGTTAATGCTTTAATTTCGTAATCATCGATCTGCTTATTGCTTATCATCCGCTCTTTCGTTTTATCTATTACTACTTGTTTATAATCATCTGCTACAAAATTTAACATATTAGAGCCAATAATTTCATCCAAGGTATAACCGGAAAGTTTTAAGCCAGAGTCATTCACAAATACGACCTTCCCGTTTTGATGAATCATAACCATATCTGGTACTTTATGCACAAGGGAATAATATTTTTTTTCGCTTTCCTTCAATGCAATTTCATATTGTTTTCTTTGAGTTATATCATTCAATATTACAATTACAGCCGGTTCTTTATTAAATAATATTGTATCTGTTTTTACAATAACATCTTTGACCTCCCCTGATTTTATTTTTATTTTTATTTCATACTGATTGACAGGCTTACCGCTTATATCCCGTTCTTTTATTTTATCAATTACTACTTGCTTATCATCATCAACAACATAATCTAAAATATTAGCACCAACAAATTCATCAGCGGTGTAACCTGTAAAATTTATAGTAGAATCATTCACAAATAAGATATTACCTTTTCGATGAATCAAAATAGAATCGGGCATTGTACGTACAAGGGTAAAATATTTTTTTTCACTTTCCTTCAATGTTTCATCCATTGCTTTGCGCTTTAAAGCTGCGGAAGTTTGATTTATAAATGTATCAATAATATCGGTGTTTTGAAGTACTTCGCCTTTTGGCATTAGAATAGCAGCGCTACCAAATAACTCATCATCAACACAAAGCCCCATTACATATACGTTTTCAATATTCAGCAATTTTTCGAGGGCGCTGCAGACTATGCGGGGAATTGTTTCGCCTGACAATTCAAATAAACTTTTGGGAGCCTGTAATTTTTTTTTCATTAATTCTTTATACTGGCGGGCAAAAAGGATTTCATCGTTTGTTTTCAATTTCATTCCAACTACGCTTTTGCCTAATATCTTTTGTATTTTTTCGATGATAGTGTTTTCAGCGAAAAATGATTCAACCTGAATTTCCTTTGTTTCTTTGTCAAAAGAATTTATCAAAATATATTTTGCTCCGGTTATTTTTTTTAATACATCAGTTATATACATATAAATATTATCATCGGGCGATAAAGAAACATATTTTATAGCCGCTTGCGAAAGAATATCAATATTTTTAATATACTGCTTCTCTTTTTCTTCTATCTGCTTGCGTTCTGTGATGTCTATGCATACTCCTTTTAGCTTTACAAGTACATTTTCTTTAAAAACAGGTACTAACTTGTTCAGTATCCATTTAACATTACCATCAGGCATTATGAAACGCAATTCCTGACTAGTATTATCCTTTTTCTCTTTAACATATTCAACCGCTTCATTAATTAAAACCAAATCATCAGGATGTACGGTATTAGTGAATAATTCATAGGTTGGTTCGATTTTGAATGGCTCGTAACCAAAAATTCTATAAAAGTTTTTTGACCAAATAATTTTTTTATTTAATACATCAGATTCCCAACTTCCCATTTTTGCAATTTCCTGAGCATCTTCTAAAGTTACTTCTCTCTCTCTTATCTTCACTTCTGCTTGCTTACGCTCTGTGATATTTTCGTGCATAAAAACAAATCGTTCCAGTTTACTGTTTTTATCATTTAAGGGGAAACCAATGGTACGTACCCAAAGAGGATTATCGAATAACTCGGGAATAGAATCATGGACATTATAATACGAATCAGGAAACTGAACAACTTCACCGTTTTTCATACGATCAATAAGTTCTCCCATTCCTTTTTGTAATAATTGAGCATCAGTAAAAATCGAATAGTCAGAAGGGGGAACAGCGCCAAAAAGTTTGGTATGAGCCGAATTTACTTGAATTGTGAACCCATCTTTGTCTAAAATTTGAATTGACATCGGATTTTTTTCAATAATGTTCTGTAAAATTTCCTCTGCCTGCTTGCGTTCCGTAATGTCAATTTCCATCCCGTAAAAGCTTACCATCCCGTTTTCATTGCAACGGGGAGTGGAAGAGAATTGTCGCCAGCGGATGTCGCCCGATGGTAGCTGCACAAGCACTTCCGAAGTAAACGGTGTCATAGTTGCAAGGGCGTTTTTTTCTTGTTCAAAAAATGCAGCAACGTTTTCACCAATAAACTGATTGTATAAAGCCATTGGGTTGCGAAATAACTCTTCAGCCGGAATGTCGTGCATATGATCAACGGTCTGGCTGACATATTTTAACCGTGGCTGGAGGTTATTCAATTCGATGTCTATTTGATAGAGCATAGTGTTTGAAAGATTTGCAACCAGGTTATTCAGAAGCATTTCATTTTCGTGCAACTTTTCTTCGGCTTGCTTGCGTTCGGTGTTGTTAATGACTATTCCACGCAAACCGTCGATATTGCCGTTATGAATAATAAGTGTAGAATTGATTGTGGCAGGGAAGGTACTCCCATCTTTTCTCTGCAAAGTGTATTCTTGTGAGCCAATATTTTCGCCTTTTATTATTCTTTGAATGTTTTCAAACGCACGGCCACGGTCATCAGGAATAATTATGTTCAAAACATTCAAACCAGTAGTGAAATCCTCACGTGAGTATTTGAATTCATCGAAAGCCTTCTGGTTTACTATGGTAAGCACACCTTGTGTATCCATTTCGTAAACGATTTCAGGTAACAACTCACTTAACTCCCTGAAACGCTTTTCGCTCTTTTTCAGTGCTTCTTCTGCATGCTTGCGTTGTAAAGCTGCGGAAGTTTGATTTATAAAAGTATTGATAATGTCCTCGTTTTCGATTACCTCTCCCTTTTGTAAGAGCAAAATAGCGCTTCCATATAACTCACCACCAACAGAAAGTCCCATAGCATAGACTTTTTCAATATTCAGTAATACTTCGATTGTATGGCTGATGAAGCGTGGAATTGTTTCTCCGGATAATTCAAATATTCCACCAGGAACTTGTAGCCTTTTTTTACGCAGCAATTCATCAAGAATACTATCATCAGGTTTCATGGTATATCCTTCGACTTTTCTTCCTATCAATTTTGTGATTTGTTTATTAATAGTTTTATCTGCATAAAACGATTCGCTTGTTAATGTGTTCGATATTTTATCGTATGAATTAATAATAATATATTTTGCTCCGGTTAAGTTTCTTAACACATCCCTTATGTAATCATAAATATTCTCATCCGAAGATGCAGAAACATATTTTATAGCCGCTTGCGAAAGAACATCAATATTTGCAATATATTTTTTCTCTTTTTCTTCTGTAATTTTACGTTCTGTGATGTTCCGTGCTATAAAAATAATACATAACACATTCCCTTCCTCATCTTTCATTGGTGAGGATGAAAAAAGCACAGGAATTTCTTTCCCGTTTTTCGTCAGAAGATCAACTTCATAATTTTTTATAATTTCTCCCTTTGTAATTTTTTCTAACAGATCACTTTTAAAGCTGTCTTTACTGAAAAGTATTCCAACTGATTTTCCTTCTAATTCATTTTGTGAATATTTTAATGAATCTGATGTTGCTTTATTTACTGTATTGATAATTCCTTCCTTATCCAGAAGAAACAAAAATTCCTCAATAGAAGATATAATATTTTCAGCAACAACATCTGGAGTAATCGATAAAAATCTGTATTTAATTATGGCATAAATCATAGCCACTGCAAAAATTAGAATGAACACATCTGCCAGTGATGGGATATCCTGAATATTAAGTTCTGGAATTACCACATCGAATATTGTTCCCCCAACTAAGCTAATAGAAATAGAAACTATAATTATTTTTGCCTGTTTTTTTTCAAATAATTTCTCTGTTTTTTCCCCATACCGAAATATAAAATAGATTGCAAGAAGCGTAAATGAAATATAATAAGCATAAAAAAGACAGGAATAGATTGTATCAGTCCATTTATTTACCAGGCTATGAGGTGCAGGATTAATAACCAAACAATCTGTCCATTGTTTATAAATGAAAAATAGTGGAATAATCAGAGTAATAACTTTAAATAAATTATTCCTTAATATATACTCCTTTTTAGCAAAGGCAAGAGAAAAATAACAAAGAGCGATTGGAAAACCAATCCACCCTAATGAAGAAATATTCCAAAGTAGCTTTATTGTATCTTTCGTGATACCATAATTGAAAGGAAAAATAGCAGCAAAATTCCATATTGCAAAACAAATCATTAAAACAGCACAGGACTTGTTAAGTATGGACTTTGGGTTTCTATAAAACACAAAAACTGCCAAATATAAATATACAAGAAGGCAGAAAAAATGCAGGTATGAGAGTAAAATCATTGGTTTATTATTTGAAATTATTTTCAAATATATAAAAAAATATAAGTATCAGTTTCTATACCTACTTTGGTTAAATCTTTTTTTGAGGTGCTGAAAAAAATAAACATTAACAAGAATTTAATATAAATTTTCAGTCAGGCAGAGCCGTTCCGCCTCTCATAATTGTCAAAACTGAAATATTTATAGCGGAACGTGTCGAAGCCTAAAGGAATATTCACTCTTCGACACAGACGCCAACTCACAAACCACCGCAATGTCTGGCTCTGAGTGACATTACGGTTT
>CAINEZ010000326.1 GCA_903847905.1 uncultured Bacteroidota bacterium | reverse complement strand
ATTAAAATAAATATTATTATGCCATTTTATTTTTCTGGTGGGCTTTATAAAATTTGCACCCTGCATAAATGCAAATAAGAACAAGAACTATCAAAACTACAATATCTATAACGCTGCTGTATTTTAAAACTTCGTTCCAGTTACTTTTAAGTTTAATACCAACGAATGTCAGGAATGAATTCCATAATCCTGCACCGATAATTGTGTATATTGAGAATTTCCAGATATTCATTTTGCCCATTCCTGCAGGGATAGAGATAAGATGCCTGACTATAGGAATAAAACGACAAATAAAAATAGTAATATCACCTTTTTTATTAAAATATTTTTCAGTAAGTTCTAAGTGATGATGATCTAACAAAAGATATTTTCCGAATCTGTCAACGAGAGGCCTGCCGCCGAAATAACCTACATAATATGAAATAAGCGACCCGACAATACTTCCGAGAGTACTAAAAAAAACAACTCCCGCAAAAGTGAATTGTCCTTGTGCAACTAACCAACCTGCAAAAGGCATAACCGCTTCGCTAGGTACAGGCGCAACCATGCTTTCGAGCGCCATCAGAAAAAAAACACTTGCATAGCCTGTGCCTGCAATAAATGCAACAATATATTGCACAAGAAATTCAGTTATTCCCATTTTATAATTATTATTAAAAGGTGTCTTAAAAACTCAAAATTACCACTTAGACACTAAGAGCACTATGTTACACATAAAAATTTCTCAGTGCCTGCCTTGCCAGTAGGCAGGTTTCTAAGTTTTCTAAGTGTCTTAGTGGTTAAAAAATAAAATCATCAGTTAGTTTTTTAGTGGTGTCCTAATCAAATAATTTTTTTAATTCTTACTTAAAAAATTATTTTGAATCTGGTTTTATGCGAAGGTTCTGAAATTCTTCAGGAAGAAATTGGAAGAATGTATCTCCGCGTAACCCTATCCTTAAGGTTTCTAATGGTATTATTTCATTGGGTGCAATATTTCCGAGATTCACATTTGCGCCAAGCGTTTTAATAAACCATACCTGCTGCGATTTTAGCGGAGCTTCCCAAAGAATTTTGTCTTTATCTACTTTGGCAATAATTTTATTAACAAGCGCTACATGCGCATTTCCATTTGGTCTGTAAATTCCAACTGTACCGCTTTCCCTGGCTTCAGCAATGACAAATGATGAACCTGAGTCAATTTCAGTCTGCATCATTGATATCCATTTATTTGGAGCTGTAATAATTCCGGCTTCTTTAGAACCAACTTCAGAAAGAACTACATGTGTTTTTGAGAGTTGTTGAATGTATTTGCATTTATCTTCATGCTCCATAAGTATAGAGCCGTCGGAAACTTCAATTGCATCAACATTAAATTTATCAACCATTTTTCTATACTCTTCAAATTTATCTCTGATGATATATGCTTCAAAAAGAGTACCGCCAAAATAAACTTTAATATTTGCAGATTTATAAAGTTCAATTTTTTTACTTATATCTTTTTCGTTCATCACTACTGACGTACCAAAACCCAATTTTGCAAAGTCAGTATACTCTCCTCCGGTCGTTAGAAAATCTTCAACTTCGCGAATACTGAGTCCTTTATCCATCATCATGGTAGCACCGCTTTTTCTTGGTTTTGAAGGTCTTTCAGGGATATAATTCAATGTAGATTCCATAATAGTATTTATATTATTTTTTATAAAGTTCAATTAAATCAATTATTTGCTGGTTTCTAAGTAACACAGGGTTGTATTCTAAAAGTTCACAATGCTTGCTGTAATTCATCTGCAACGCTGTTTCGATCATTTCAAATGCTTCTTTTTCTTTCCCGTTCAGAAGCATATAATTTGCAATTCTGTAACGAAGTTTTACATTTTCAGGTTGGCTAACAATTCCTTTAAGAATAACGTCAATTGCCAGATTCAGGTCGCCGGATCTTTTACATGCGTCAGAATAATCGAGCCATATTTCTTCATTGGAAATGTCTATCTGGCTTACTTTGCAGAATGATATTATTGCTTCTTCAAATAATCCGAGCTTTATCTGAATATCGCCAAGCATATACAAATATTCAGAGTTCAATGGATCAAGGTCAACAGCTTTCTGAATACATTTAAGACCTTCGGAAACTTTATCAGTATCGTCAAGCACTGATCCCAGCCCGATCCATGCATCAGGTAATGTATCATCAATCTCAATTGCTTTTTGATAATATTCCTGCGCTTTTCCGAAGTTTTTCAATTTTTCGTTGCACTCGCCAAGATAATAATATGTATAGGCGTCATCGGTTTCAATAGTCAGAATTTCTTCAAACACATCAATAGCTTCTTCGTATCTTTCAAGACATATCAGGGAGTTTCCTTTATTAAAATATGCTGACGACAAATTTTTATCAATGGCTATCGTATAATCAAAAGCATTAATTGATTTTTCAAACAATTCTAAAAGGTTATATGTAATGCCGAGGTTGTACCATGCTGCAGAAGAGTATGGATTTATATTGATAAGTTCGTTGTAAAAATTAATAGATTCATCTAGCTTGCCGGCATTTTCAAAGCAGAAAGCGATTTCATAAATTGCATCATCATTATCAGGATTCAGCTCAATGGCTTTTTTCAGGTATTCAATAGCTTTGGGGAAATTGCCAAGATTTTCATACTCTAAAGCAATATTGGTGAAAATATCATCAGGGTATTCGGTTTCTTCCAGCGCTTTATTATATTCCTCAATAGCTTTTTCATATTTTTTAAGGCGGCTGTAAATAGCTCCTTTAATCATGAAAAGTTCTGAGTTATAAGGATCGAGTATTTCAACTTTCTTGAGTAGATCCAATGCTTTACGGGGTTTATTAGTCGAAACAAATAGCTGTGCTTTCCGAAGAATAAATACAATAGAATTCGGATGTAGTTCACCTGCAAAATTTATAGCTTTATATGCTTTCCGGATATTATTTCTTGCAAAATAAAAATCAATGATGTCTTCAAATTCTTCAACGTCAAAGTATGATTGACTACCTCTGTCCAACATTTCCTCGAAACGCTCAATCAGCATAGTTGCATCGTTATCATCATACTTTTCTATACCACCCTTCATCATAAAATTAATTCTTTTTTAACATTAATCCGCAAATTTAGCAAAAAGTATTTAAACCTGTTATTTACCCGATAATAATTTGCATTTCAGTGCTACGTTGCTTGCTGTGAGGCATTATATATTTTAAATAAGTAACAGATAGGATCGAAAGTTTGTTCCAAATAAAATATTTAAAAAATATATGTAAAAGGATTAAATTTGCATAAACATTATATTTTTATGACACTAATAAAATCTATATCAGGGATCAGGGGTACTGTTGGAGGGAAGGCAGGCGAAGGCCTCAGTCCTGCTGATGTTTTGAAGTTTACCGCAGCTTATCTTACCTGGCTGAAATCGACTTTAAATAAAAATAGGCTGAACATTATTGTTGGACGTGATGCGCGACTTTCTGGCGAAATGTTTCGTGATATTATTACAGGTACAGCAACAGGAATGGGAGCTAATGTAACTGATATTGGACTGGCAACAACTCCCACTGTTGAAATGGCTGTTATTGATGCCAAAGCTGACGGCGGAATAATTATTACTGCAAGCCACAATCCAAAGCATTGGAATGCTTTGAAATTATTAAATAACATAGGTGAATTTTTATCTGCAGAGGACGGTCAAAACGTTCTGAGTATAGTAGAAAAAAACGATATAACATTTTCAAATGTTGATGAACTCGGTACTATGGTATTCGATAGCACGGCTTTGCAGAATCATATTGAAAAAATTATTGCATTACCTCAAGTTGATGTTAGATCAATTAAAAACTCCAATTTTCGCGTTGCGATCGATTGTGTTAACTCTGTTGGCGGGATAGCAGTTCCTGCATTGCTTGAAGCTCTTGGTGTACGCTATATCGAAAAATTGTATTGTAACCCTACGGGGGTTTTTCCGCATAACCCTGAACCATTGCCTGAGCATCTTGAAGAGATTTCAAAGTTTGTTATTAAAAGCAAATCAAATGTAGGATTTGTTGTGGATCCAGATGTTGACCGCTTGGCGATAATTTGTGAAAACGGAGAAATGTTCGGTGAAGAATATACTTTAGTTGCTGTATCTGATTATATTTTGCAAAATAAAAAGGGAAATACTGTATCAAATTTATCATCAACAAGAGCGCTCCGTAATATTACTGAAAAGCACGGTGGGAGCTATTCCGCATCAGCTGTTGGAGAAGTTAACGTGGTTGAAATGATGAAAAAAACAAATGCTGTTATTGGTGGAGAAGGCAATGGAGGAGTGATATTTCCTGAGCTTCATTATGGCAGAGATGCGCTTGTAGGAATAGCATTGTTCCTCACTTACCTGGCAAAATCAGAAAAAAAATGTTCAGATTTGCGTGATAAATATCCATCCTATTTTATCTCAAAAAACAAAATTGAATTATTGCCCGATATAAATTTCAACGATGTGTTGAATAAAATGAAAGAAAAATATAATAAATATCCTGTGAATACTATTGATGGTATAAAAATAGAATTTGGTAATGAATGGGTACATCTTCGCAAATCCAATACCGAAGCTATTATCCGCATTTATTCCGAAAGCGATTCGATGACTAAAGCTGAACATCTTGCAAAAAAAATTATTGAAGATATTAAAGGAATAATTAGAAATGATTAGTAAAATAAAGAATGAATAAAAAAATTATAATTATGGGAATACTTGCATTATTTGGCTGTAAATCATATCAGCCACTGGAAACAGTTAAAAATGTTGATTTATCAAAGTATATCGGGAAATGGTATGAAATATCATCTTTCCCGCAAAGCTTTCAGAAAGGTTGTAGTTGCTCAACTGCGGAATACATTACAACCGGTAAAAATTATATTAAAGTCCTGAATTCATGTAACCGCGATGGAGGTCGTACTTCGGCAACAGGTAAGGCTTTTGTGAAAAAGAACTCAGGCAATGCAAAATTAAGAGTTCAGTTCTTCTGGCCATTTAGCGGTAAATACTGGATCATTGACCTGGCAGACGATTACAGCTATGCCGTAGTCGGACACCCTAACAGGAAATACCTTTGGATATTATCCCGTACCAAACAAATGGATGAAATACTTTATAAATCGATATGTGAAAAATTGAAATTAAATGGTTTTGATATTTCTAAACTTCAAATAACCAATCATGGCTGCAATTAATATTATTTATTTATTTTTACATTAACTTGCTAACTAATCGCAGAAGAGTATGGCAATAAAAAAGAGAGCAGGCAAAACAAAAACGAAAAAAATTACATTTCGTCTTAGTTACAGGCAGAAGAAAATGATTGACAGATATTGCAAAGCGCATAAATTTTCTAATATTAAACTAATAAAAAATGCGCTTAAAGAATACATGCTTCGACATTTCGATCTTCCGGCAGAACAAATTGTAAGTAAAAACCAGATGAATATTTTCGACTTAATTGATGATGCAGATGATTCGAAAAACAATGAAGCTGCTGAACCGCAGAAGGAATACGAAATAAAAAAAATACAGGATATTAATAAAAAGTAAAAAATATCTATTCATTATTATTTGCATTTTTCACTTGACCTTTTTTCCATTTAGCTTTATCAAAAAGATTTCCATCCTCAGTATAGTTTTTCCATTTCCCTTCCTTATTACCTTTATAATATTTCCCTTCAATCTTAATGTTTCCGCTGTCGTAGTAGAAAAATGCATCACCGTTCAGTGTGCCGTTCTCGAATTCAAGTACAGCTTTCTTTGATCCGTTCGCGTAATATTCAGTATAAACACCTTCAATCTTTTCATTTTCATTAAAGATTATATTAGCTTTTAGGTTTTGTTCATCGCTATCATAATAAAATGTAGCTTTGCCAACCACTTTCCCATCTTTATAATTTACTGAACTTTCAAGATTCCCGCTTTGGTAATACGATTTGAAGGCTCCGTTAGTCCTGCCTCCGCTAATGATTCCTTCATATTTTATTTTATCATTATCGTATTTTATTTCAAAATTACCATCTTTACCAAGTTGTTCAGAAGTAAGCTGAGGTTTGAATTTTAGAGAGTCGTATTCATTAACATATAACTCTTCAGCGGCATTATCGAATTTTTCAAGCTCTTCATTGAAAAGCGCATCTTCATTATGTTCAACAATAAGAGTTGTTTTGAACATTTTTCCATCCGAAACAAGCTGGAATCCTACAGTTGAAAAACTCAGGATAAGTTCTTTGTTTTCATGAACACCTTTGCGTTTTTCGGCATTACTATAATAATAAAGGTGCGAATACATTTCGGGCATTCTGACAAATACAGTAACATTCGACTTGCTGTCAAAATTATCTTTGAATGTCATAAACGCTTTATTTTTCTCCAAAGTTTTGCCTATAGTATAATCGTCAATGATATCCATAAGCGTAGAAGGACTGTTGCCGAACACAACATAGTTATCAATATATGTGAAATATGGTTTTGTGAGTTTCCCGAAAAGTTTTCCAAAAAACATTTTGAAAAATCCTTTAATATCAAGGTAATTGATTTTGTAATCCTTGTATTCAACCTCTTCAAATTTGAGGGGAGACCTTTTCTTTACCTGTGATGTTATGCGCTCCAGGCCTTTTTTTGCATCATCAATATTTTTTGAGTGTATCAGGATGCAAACGTCATTTTCCTTAGCATTTGCAGCAGGTTTGAGTTTTACAAAGGCGATCTCATTTCCTATCCAGCTTAAGAAATCATCTTGTAAATTAATTTTAAAAAACTTTTCAACTTTTTTTACAGTCTTAGAGTAATCTTCGTAATCAGCGTTTTTTTCATTTGAAAATTCTGTTGTAATGTTTTTATAAAATTCATTAAAATCATCAAAACACAACGACAGGTATAGGGCGGTTTTATCAGAAACCAATTTATAACCTTCCGATTTTGCCGGAGAAACGCCAACAAGCGCTTTCAGGTATGAAGATACACTGTCGGAAAGATTTGTATATCCTGCGAAACTTAATCTCTCATCTTCGAAATTTACATTAAAAGCAGAATATTTTATACTTCTTGAAAGCGAGTTTGCCATATCACTTTCTTCTGATAAATAAATGCCCATGTATTTTGAAAGCAGGCTGTAATTGAAGTAAAAGTTAAATAGTTTATGTGAACTTATTTCGCCGGCTGTTGCCTGAAAATATTTATTATTTACCCAGTTGTTCTTGTCCTTTTGTTTGATTGATTGTTCAACAAGAATAGGAGAGTAACTTCCAATAAATAAATTGTCAATAAAAGTAATGTAAAGTACTTCCAGCGTTTTTTCGTCAGTCAGTTCAATTATTTCGTTTCCTTCAAAATTTCTTTTCGTCATAGAATATCCGAATGAACTAATGATCTCTTTAATATAGTCTTTCACAAAGACGATCTTTGAAGCCTGTTTCATGTTAACAACAAAGAGGAAATCGTAATCATTCCCCGATATCATATGAGCCGAAACTAATAATTGCCTGTTGCTGAAAAGCATATCCATGGTTGCATTATCTTTGATAAGCGAATCTAATGTAGCCGCGCTTTTGCTTATGTCCTCAAAATGTTTATTAGTTCGCATATTTTTCCACATCTTGCTATCGCTTATTTTAGCCCAGCCATCGGTAAGATCGAATGTCTCAATAATGTATATGGCATCGTCAGGAATAGCAGTGAAAGAGTCTCTTGTCTTTGTTTCGGAAAACCATATATAAGCTACAAAAGCTATAATAGATAAAATTAAAATAATAAAAAAGCCAAGTATTATTTTTTTCATTGTGCTCATATTTTTTTTATTATCATTAAAACTTCATGTCTTGAATACAAAAATAAAATTACAAATATTATGATAATCAAAAAAGAAAAAGAAAAATACTTTATGGAAATGAATACTTGATATAACGGAAATTTTGGGAATAGTATATGTAATGAGCCAATTAAAAAGGGAAGATACAAAAAAAGAGCTTTACGTTAAGTAAAGCTCTTTAAGATAAATGCTATGTATTTCTATTTAGCTAGTTTAACATTTACTGCATTTAATCCTTTTTTTCCTTCTTGAAGGTCAAAAGTTACCTGATCATTTTCTCTGATCTGATCGCTTAATCCTGATGCATGTACAAAGTATTCTTTGTCTGATGCTTCGTCTTTAATAAAACCGAATCCCTTCGATTCATTAAAAAATTTTACAATTCCTTTATTCATAATATGATTTTAATTTGGCGCAAGATACATATAATTTTTGAATATTACATTTTTATTTTATTTTTTTTACAAAAACTTATAGTCACCTTCTGGTAAAATGCGACATTTCTATAGGTATCTCAATAGATAATTCAACAAACCCTTTGTATTCGCCGTTTTCAAACCATGGAGATTGATGAATGAGTTTCTTCACACCATTCTTTTCTATTGTATAAGAATTTGGAACCCCTTGCGATATCATCTCTTTTAACTTTGAATGCACATTTTCGGGATGGCAGTCAAATAAATTTTCCCCAATTAATTTATCTCCACCATCTTTTTCAAATATTTTACACGATTTATCGTTCATGTATAATATTATTCCTTTCCTGTCGCAAATAGTAATTGCAGAAGGAAATTCTTTCATCCAAATTGAAGCATTTTTCATAAATAAATTATTAACTGATGTTACGCAAAAATAATAAATAAAAAATGCGTAACATCAGTTAATAAGTGTATAATGTTTAATACACTATGATTTTCTCTGAATAAACTCGGGCAATGGAGTTGTTTGCAGTAACATTAAAAAAGTATATTCCCTGCCCAAGTGTTTTTTTTACATTTAACGATAGTATGTTATTATTGATGTTATCTTTATTAAAAGTTTCTGAATAAACCTTTAACCCAATTTCATTATAAGCATCAATAAATCCGGAACCAGCGCCATCAGGGAGCGTAATGTTAATAATCTCATTAGTGGGATTAGGGGAAAATAAAACTTTACTATCCTGTTTAAAATTAACAGGGACCATATTAGAATAAGAAAATTTACCGTCGAAATCAGTTTGTTTTAAACGATAATACGATATGCCATTATATGGTTCTTTATCAATAGCGCTATAATTAATAATGGAATTGCTGTTTCCTACTCCATCAACATTAACTACTTCATTAAAATCTTGTCCGTCTTTCGATCTTTCAACTGTAAAATAATTATTATTGGTTTCGGATGCAGTAGCCCACAACATTTGTATTTTTTCATTAACTTTAGTTGCAGAAAAATACAATAAGCTTATAGGTAAAGGAGCGTCATAACTAGTTGAGCCAAAGGTCCAATATTCGTTATTGGAATTATTAGCCCCATCAAACTGACAATATTTTTGAGATGGATCATCATAAACTGACCATCCTGTTGTAGCTTTAGTCCATTCCTCTGTCGGAGATGAAACTTTATTGTTTGCCAGTGTAAGATAAGCTATTCTTTGCGCAGCAGTTAAATTAGGGAAATCACTGTCATTGTAATAAATTCTTCTTTGCGGATTACCACCCGACGCTTCAACATGCCTCCAATAAAATGTTTTTGTAATACCTCCTGGTAAAAAATTAAAGTTAACATAAGCATAATTTATAGGGATAGTCTTAAAAAACTGAACTTCGTGTATGCCATCGGTGCCTGAATGTTCTGCTACTCCGAATCTCCTTGATATACCACCATCTCCAATTGGGAAAACATACATTTTGCCAATTGAAGGTATGGTTCTTGAAACAATACCACCCACATAGGAATTATCGGATGATACAATATCTTGTTTAATAGCAATAGAGTTAAGTCCTAATCTAGCTCCCGAAGTCATTTCAAGGACTCCGTTTGTAAGAACAATCACTATACTGTCAGCAGGAACACATGAAGAAAGGCTAAGGTCATGATTGCAACTTGCACCGGCAGCTCTGTTCATTGTAATCTTTTGAAGCAAAGTTATACTTGATGGAATTAAAATTTGATTTTTTCCACCATAATCATTAATAACAAGTTGTGAATTACAAGTAGTGGATATTGTACCAGGGCTTGTAACAGTGAGATTACCTGATATTGTAAACATATAAGAACCTATAGCCAAGCTTCCTCCTGTTGCTCCTCCATTAATTGTAAGGTCTATACAAGAGGCATCTGCTGTAAGAGTAATTGCATCCCCGTTAAGGATTATGACATTATTGGTAGAATTAGGTACAACACCGCCATTCCATGAAAGAGTGCTATTCCAGTTTCCACCACCTGTGTTGTTGCTGGTTATTGTAATACTCGCTTTGATGCTAAATGTGAAGAGCATTATGAATAAAGTGGCTAATATTTTTAAAACAGCAGTTTTCAAAATTTGTTTTTTATATACTGCTCTAAAGATACCGATTATTTAGCTTAAAGTCAAGTAATTTCACATATTTTTATTAACTCTGGAAGATGTTACTTTAAAATATACTTGAATCCCTTTAACAGCAATGGTTTGGATGGTAATTTAAAGATTAAATTTAATTATGCTTAAATAATTGATAAATGGTCAAATAAATTTTCCCCAATTAATTTTTTTCGGCATATTTTTCAAATGTTTTACATGATTTATCGTTCAAGTATAATATTATTCCTTTCCTGTCGCAAACAATAATTGCAGAAGGAAATTATTTCATCAAATTTGAAATATTTTTTATAAATTAATTAATAAGTATGAAATAAATTACTATTTTTTTTGTCTGCCTTGCCGTCAGGCAGGTTTTTTTAGTTATAGTTTTATTGGTTGTTGGTTTTAGTTCTCAAGTTTGCAATCACTCTAAATGAACTATTGCAACTATAAATATCCGCTGCGGCGAACTAAATAACCAAAACTAAAATAACAAAAAAAACTAATAACCAATAACCAAAAATAAGGATATTATTTCACACACATTCCTAAGTGTATAAAGTTTAATATACTATGATTTTCTCGGAATAAACTCGGGTAATGGGGTTGTTTGTAGTAACATTAAAAAAGTATATTCCCTGCCCAAGTGTTTTTTTAACATTTAACGATAGCATGTTATTTTTGAGGTTATCTTTATTAAAAATTTCTGAATAAATCTTTTGCCCAATTTCATTATAAGCATCAATAAATCCGAAACCAGCGCCATCAGGAAGGGTAATGTTAACGGTCTCGTTAGTTGGATTAGGAAAAAATAAAACTTTACTATCCTTTTTAAAATTAACAGAAACTATATTGGAATATGAGGATTTACCGTCGAAATCAGTTTGTTTTAAACGATAATACGATATGCCATTATATGGTTCTTTATCAATAGCGCTATAATTAATAATGGAATTGCTGTTTCCTGCTCCATCAATATTAATTATTCCAATAAAATCCTGTCCGTCTTTCGATTTTTCAACTGTGAAGAAATCGTTATTTGTTTCAGAAGCAGTGATCCAATCAAGTTTAATTTCACCACAAATAACATTAGCCTCGAAACTTAAAAGTTCAACAGGAAATATGTTAAAAACACATGGCACAAAACTAATATCATCAAGTCCAAAATCATTACCGTTGGCAATAATATTTTTATTTACAATACTTATTATAGCTGTAGTATTAGCGCCAGATTCCCATGTTGCATAAAATTCGTCCCAATGATTTACTGTATCAGTTGAAGCAGTAAAAACAGAACCAATATTTGTACCATTTACAGAAAATGAAAGCTGAGCCGGATTAAGAGGGTGAACTGAGCAAAGCCAAGCGCAAAAATAATACGTTGTATTAGAAGTAACATTAACAGTTTCCTCCCAAACAATAATGTTGTTAACAGTATTACCATTAACTATTAAAAAATTTCCGCTTCCTCCCTTTCCTTTTGTAGAACATGACCAATCTTGATGCAAATCATTTGCTTTTGTCCATACTGAATAATATCCTTCAGGCCATAATTCATCTCTTCTGGAAGGATCATCTGGCACATAAGTATAATTGCTTACAAATCCTGAATTACCAGAACTAAAATCGCCATTAGCAATAGTATTTGTACCGTTTTCAACAAAACCTGTCGGGCACCGTGAAATGCATCTGGATCCTCTGCCAAATGTTGGTGATGGAGTATAAGGAGAGCCATCCACGGTAACCGAAGTGCACTGCCCATCAACAATATGTGTTAAAGTAGCACCCGAAGCTATATCGTATGTTAGCCAAAAATAATTTGTTCCTGATAAAAGCGTAGCATTACCTGTAATTGTAAAACTTCCATTTGGGTTCGCTCTGCTTCCGAATAATGTTGTTGTTGCAAAAGTTAAAGAATTCCCGGTAAAATACAAACTGGCGTTAGTAATATCTCCAGCGGGGTCAGAAGAACCTGTTGTATTTAATGTAAACGATGTTGCAGAAATTGGTGGGCATGTACCTGTAACAACAATCTGAATGCAAATAATTTCATTATCACTACTTCCAATGCCTATATTATTAGTATTAATTTGTGAAACAGCACTGGAAGAGTATGCCGAAGAGGCGGATTGTGTTAATGTTCCAAAATTTGTTACACCGTTTGTAATACCCGTTATTGATGCTGTTCCCGGGTTTGCAGATGTTCTAAGTATATTACCGCTTGATGCAATAGGTGTGGGATTACTTGCTTTAGCCTGTATTCCTGAAATGGTTATTACATCAAAGTGGTCTGTTCCATTACAGGAAATAGTAACAGTTATAGTGCTGGTTGTAACTGATATTGACAAGTTATATACATTGTGAGGTGTTGCGCGTGATACTGTCCCTATATTTGGATTAAATTCGTAGCCTGAAGGCGCCGTTAGTATAAGTGTTTTATCTGTTTGAGAAGATGGAATATCGTTTGAAGCTCCTTCTGTTATTTTAATATCACCAAGCGTTGTATAAAAATTTGAGCATAAACTTCCACCGCCTGTGGCTGCCGTTATTACTACATTTGCTTTGATGCTATATGTAAGCAGTATTACTGATAAAGTGGTTAATATTTTCAGAGTATAACTTTTCAAAGTATATTTATTTAATCGTTATAAAGTTAGCGAATTTTATGCGAAAAGTCAAGTAATTTCACTTATTTTTTTACTCTGACTGATGTTACACTGAAAATTTTGCTAAAATATACTTTAGTCCCTCTGACAGTAATGGTTTGGATGATAATTTAAAGTTGAATTTTACTATTCGTAAATAACTTATGAACAGTAAAATACTTAAGTGTTAGTAATATTAAAATTACTCTTTATAGGTTTTATTAAAAAAAACTAATTTCTCATCAATAAAATCCAATACGATTTCCGATTCTTTATGTATTTCTCCAGAAAGAATCATTTTTGAAAGTTCATTAAGCACCCTGCGCTGAATAACTCGTTTAAGTGGTCGTGCACCAAGCTGGGGATCAAATCCGAGTTGCGAAATCCACTCAATAGCATCAGGGGAAGCTGAAAATTTCATCCCGCTTTCAGCAAACTGCTTCTTTAAGTTGTTTAATTGCATCTCAACAATTTCCTTAATCTCACTCCGTGTAAGTGGATTAAACATTATTATCTCGTCCACACGGTTAAGAAATTCAGGGCGTATGGAAGCTTTTAATAGTTCGTACAATTTTTTTCTTATTTCAGATATTGTTTCATCGCGATTATATTCATTCAGATCTTCAAACTTTTCATGTATGATATGAGAACCAAGATTGGACGTCATAATGATAATAGAATTTTTAAAATCTGCCGTTCTGCCTTTGTTGTCAGTAAGTCTTCCCTCGTCCAAAACCTGAAGCAGTATGTTGAATACATCATAATGAGCTTTTTCAATTTCGTCCAAAAGCACAACTGAATAAGGCTTTCTGCGAACAGATTCTGTAAGCTGGCCGCTTTCTTCGTAGCCCACGTATCCCGGAGGCGCACCAATAAGCCTTGATACCGTGTGTCTTTCCTGGTACTCGCTCATATCAATACGTATTAGCGCATTTTCATCATTAAAAAGAAATTCTGCCAGAGCCTTTGCCAGTTCTGTTTTTCCTACACCTGTAGTTCCGAGAAAAATAAATGAACCCACAGGGCGTTTTGCATCCTGAAGTCCTGCTCGGCTTCTGCGAATGGCATTGGATATAGCTTCAATGGCTTCATCCTGACCTATAATCCTTTTATGAAGTTCTGTTTCTAATTGCAACAACTTTTCTTTTTCGCTTTGCAGCATCTTGCTGACAGGGATTCCCGTCCATTTTGAAACAATATCTGCAATGTCTTGCGTTTCTACTTCTTCTTTTATCAAAGCTGAACCTGCCTGCATTTCCTGCATTTTTTTATTCAGTTCTTCCAGTTCATTTTCAGTTTCTTTTATACGACCATAGCGTATTTCAGCAACTTTTCCATAGTCACCTGCACGTTCTGCCTGCTCAGCTTCAAATTTATAATCTTCAATATTTTTTTTCCTTTTCTGAATTCCTTCAACAACTTCTTTTTCGGCTATCCATTTTGCTTTTAAGCGATTCCTCTCATCATTCAGGTTAGCAATTTCTTCATTGAGTTCATTGAGTTTTTTCTTATCATTCTCTCTTTTTATTGCTTCGCGTTCAATCTCTAATTGCCTGATTTTTCTCTCTATTTCATCAAGTTCTTCCGGTACTGAATTAATTTCCAGCCGAAGCTTTGAAGCCGCTTCATCAATCAGGTCAATGGCTTTATCGGGTAAAAAACGATCTGTAATATATCGCTTCGATAATTCCACTGCTGCAATTATCGCTTCATCTTTAATACGAACCTGATGGTGTGTTTCATATCTTTCTTTTAATCCGCGTAGTATCGAAATAGAGTCATTTGTGTCCGGTTCATCTACCATTACTATCTGGAAACGACGTTCAAGGGCTTTATCTTTTTCGAAATATTTTTGATATTCCTTTAATGTTGTAGCGCCGATAGCTCTTAGTTCGCCACGAGCAAGCGCCGGCTTAAGAATATTTGCCGCATCCATTGCGCCTTCCGATGCTCCTGCTCCAACAAGTGTGTGTATTTCATCAATAAAAAGAACTACTTCTCCATCCGAATTGACAACTTCTTTTATCACTGCTTTCAGACGTTCTTCAAACTCTCCTTTATATTTAGCGCCTGCAATCAATGCCCCCATATCAAGTGAATATACTTTTTTGCTTTTTAAATTTTCAGGGACATCTCCTTTAATAATACGGTGTGCAAGCCCTTCTGCAATGGCTGTTTTTCCAACCCCGGGTTCGCCGATAAGAATAGGATTGTTCTTTGTTCTCCTTGTAAGAATTTGCAATATTCTTCTTATCTCATCATCACGGCCAATTACAGGGTCAAGCTTTCCTGATAATGCCATTTCGTTCAGGTTTAAAGCATATTTATTTAATGCATGATAATTTTCATCAGAAGATTGTGAACTAACTTTAGAACCTTTTCGAAGATCTTTTATTGCGAGTTTCAGGTCTTTTTCATTAACACCGGCATCTTTAAGGATGTTCGAAACATCATCATTTACAGAAAGAAGTCCGAGCAAAATATGCTCTATGGAAATAAATTCATCTCCCAATTCTTTTAAATAGGAGTTAGCCTTTAACAAAACCTGATTTGCTGTTGGAGATAAATACTGTGCGTTGCCGGTAACTTTTGCATACCCCTCAATAATCCTGTTAAGGACGTTTTCCAAATTATTCAGGTTTACATCAAGTTTTTTCAGTAGAAATGGCGCAACATTTTCATCAATCACAAGAATACTTTTTAGCAAATGACCTGTTTCTATTGCCTGATGCTGATACCCAAAAGCAATTTCCTGTGCTTTCTGTATTGCCTCCTGCGATTTTATTGTGAAGTTTTCAAGATTCATTTTTAGTTTCTTTTAAAAAATATAGAACCTTTTATCAAATTAAAAACCATTTAAAGATAGTCATTGTTTTGAGGTAAAAATGACATGAATAACAATAGCGCAATGACTTTTTGGCGTTTTATAATTTTTTATTTTATTCCGTTTTCTTCAAGATTTTTTTTTCGAGAGAGAGTTTTTATTTACAATGAGAGAGATAGTTTTCAGTTTTACATATTCTTCCGATAAGTAAATATATCCATTTTTATTTCCTTTTATACCCCACGAATTCTTCGTTATATAATATTTATTTCCGTTTTGATCTTTTGCGATACCGGTAATCTGCATAAAATGGTCATCGGTTGTTGTATAGTTATCAAATGCCTTTTGCCGCATATCCTGTGAAACTTTCATCTCATCTTCAATAAACTCAAGAGTATTATCTTTTTCATTCTGTGATTTAGAAGTCCATTTTTTTTCAGGAACAATAGAAAGTGATTTAGAAGAAGAAAATTCATTTTCGGTAATATCACCTCCCCACCCTACTGTATAACCTTTATAAATACTTGAATCAATAACCTGCACCAGATAATCAATAGGTATGTTATAATACAGTTCAAATGACCAGTTATCGGGGATTTCAAGAAAAAATTTTGAATAAAAAGGATGATGTGTAAAAGATGTGAATTCAATATAATCGTCCGGATCTATTTTCAGGTAATCTTCCAGGTAAGTTTGAGGGGTATATTTATTCCCTTTGTTGTCAAGTTTCACAAGGTTGTTTATGATAACTTGTGT
>CAINEZ010000325.1 GCA_903847905.1 uncultured Bacteroidota bacterium | reverse complement strand
TTTTTTAGTTATTGTTTTTTCTTTTACCATTTTAATTTTTCGTTTGAATCTTTTTCATTTTGTATAAGGGTTAAAAAAGATTCTGATCTTAACGGGATACTTAATACTTTAGATATAATACAATTTTTTTCAGCATCCTTTGTTATTGCTTTAAATTCTTCGGCATTAATACCAGGTACGGACCCTTTAATAGATAAATGAATCCCTGTAATACTTAAACTTTCCATAAATATTGTTGCTTCGGTATCCAAGGATATTGGATTTAATCCTTTTTGAGATAAGATTGAAGCTACAGCCATGGTAAAGCAACCAGCATGAGCTGCTGCAAGCAATTCTTCCGGATTGGTGCCTTTTTCTCCTTCTTCAAATCTGGTTTTAAAGCTGTAATTAGCATAGTTTAAAATATTACTTTGAGTGGTTAGTGAACCTTTACCTTCTTTTAGATTACCGGACCAGTGTGCTTTTGCTGTACGTTTCATATTTAATAATAATTTAAATGTTAAACTAGAACTTTTAAAGAATGAGGTATGATATCTATTGCAAGCAATTCAGTTAATTCGTCAGGTTCTCCATCGTAATGAACAGACAGGTTTTCATCATTTATTAATTTTATTTTTTTCCCTTTAAAAGTTTCAACTGCTGAAGATTTATTTATTCTATGATTTAATAACATAAATGCTAAAGAGATTGCTTGAAAAATATTAAACTGTTTTATAACTGTAACATCAATAATGCCATCCTGAATGTCAGCTTCTGGAGCTATAATTACATTGTTTCCGTATTGATTGGCGTTAGCAAAGGTAATAAGAAATGCTTTTATTTTTATTTCTTTGTCATCTATTGTTAAAAGATATTGCTTTGATTTGTATTTGAATAATTCTGATATTATTATTTTAAAATAACTTAAAAATCCTCTACTTTTACTGTTAGCAAATAGTTTCCCGATATGTGCATCAAAGCCAACTCCTGATGTTATGAAGTATGGCTTATTATTGATATAACAAGTATCTATTTCAATAAATTTAGCATTGCTTAAAAGATTAAGCGATTTTTTTATATCTATTGGTATTTTTAAGTACTTTGCTAGTCCGTTACCAGAACCAAGTGGTATTATTCCTAATACAACATTTGAATTAATCAATGCAGAAGCAACTTTATTGACTGTCCCATCACCACCTACAGCAAAAACAAAATCAAAATTTTCTTTTTCAATAAGCTCTTTAATTATATCCGCAATATCTTGTTTTGGAGTTTCCCAATAAATAATCCTGAAATTAACAGTAGGGTTAACTTCTTTCTTTATTATTTCCGAAATATCAATTTTCTTTTTCCTACCGGAATTAGGATTTATTACAAATAATACTTTGTTTGATTCCATCAGTAGTAATCCTATTATAGTTATCTTTTTAGATAAGTATGATATTATTTAAATTAAATTTAATTTATTTGATCATATAACTATCGATTCTATTTCATTAAAAAACAATATTGATTGCACTTTGAATCCATTTGCCGTAATTATTCTTGTAAAAATTGTATCTTATAATATACTTTATTAATTTGGAAATATTAAACTCTTACATTTCTTTATTGATGGATTCCAATTTAATGTCAACCCTGTAGCTTCATGTTCAGAAAACATACTTAGTGAGAAATTTTTGTTTTTGATCTTATGCAGTTCAGGAACTACGATCCCGCAAATCATTCCGACACCCATTCCCACCATATTATCTGAAGGAAAATGTTTCAAGGCTTTTACTCTCAGGTCGGCCAATAACAAGCCAGGAAGAGTTGCAGCGCCATATAGCAAATATTTTTTCCATCCTATTTCGGGATGATAATCACTGTATACTTTAACCATAAAAAAAGTAGATCCTACAGTAGAAGCTACATGTCCGCTATAAAATGAACTGTTGTTTTTACCGGTTCTTCTCTGGTCATAGGTTAATTGATCATAATAAACGGCGGGTCTGTATTTATTTACAAAAGTAGGGCCCATAGGGCTATAGTTATAAACCGCGAAAGTTGTCATGTGCATTTCATAATACATAAGCAAGATGTCTTTCCAGTCTTTCATAATTGCTTTATCAAATCCAAGCAACAGGGGGATTGCAATCGTACCTCCCATTACATAATAGGAATCATATTCATACTGATTCCTTTTTGCAGGGTTCTGCTTAAAAGCCCTCTGATCAAATTTGCTGAAATTATTTTTGTTCAAAGTGAGAAAATCTGCATCTGTCATATCTTTCTTACCGTAAATTCTGTTTATGGATAAAGCGTTTGCAGCAGTTGCAACCACATCAAAAGTACCCGTAACCCAGTAATTAACTTTATATACACGGGATGAGGAATCGCGGGGAATTCCACTTGAGAATAAGTTATTCGTCAAGATTAAACCAATTGTTGTCAGCAGGAAGATTTTAAAAATAGAATTTTTCATAACACAAAAGAATTTAGATTATTAAATAGTTAGTTTCTGATTGATTTTATTTCTACTGTTAAAAGTTATAAGTAAGAGAGAACCCTTTATTTTTATTATCAAAGGAAGGGACAAATACAACTTCATGTCGTCCCCACCGGTGTTCGTGAAAAGCATAAGCCATATTAGAAGATAGCATACCAATGCCAGCACCAACAAATACGTCGCTTTCCCAGTGCTTATCATTTATCATTCTGTATAATCCCACGGTTGTTGCTAGTGCATAAGCTCCCACACCATACCATGCGCTTATGTGTCGGTATTCGCGATATACAATAGTCGCTGCTAAAAAAGCTTCAGCTGTATGTCCTGAAGGCATAGACTGAAACGCTTGTTTATCTTTTTTCCTTTCACTCAAAGGAACACCCGTCTCACCTTTTTCATAGCTGTACGGTCTTTCCTCGTGTGTTATCGCTTTTAAGGGAAATACAATCGCGCTCATCATAATTTCAGCTTTTAAGATTAGTATTGAAGTGTTCAGGAAATCATCACGATTCTTTATATTTAAAAGGAGAAGCGCTGCAAATTCGGCATAAGGTGAATAAATGAGATAATTGTCTATGGAGGATTGGTCGTTTTTAAATATTCTGTCAATATCAATATCAGCCTTATAACTGCTGTAAATTCCACTGTTTTTTAATGTTATCAATCCATATCCGATTAAAGCAGCCGGAACTATAAACGAAGGTCCAAGCTTTGTTTGTATTCCTGTAGTATCTTCAGGGAATTCATATATTCGGTTCTTGCCTCTAAAAGGATACAATATGTTGCTTCCTAACGGATAATAATTTTTTACTTTTCTTAGAGAATCTTTTTCAACTTGTTTTATTGAGTCTTTTTGTGCATACATGAATTCGGAACAGAATGCGAACAATATCACAAATAGAATAGTCTTTTTCATAAATACGGTATAGTTAAAGGAAATATAAAACAGTTAATAAACCTTTTTTTGTTAAAAATGTTAATAATAATAATAATAATGTGTTAAAATTACTTACATTAAAAAAATTGATAATTAAAAAGAGATTAAGATCAAATTAGCATATTATTAATTGTATAATTAATTTAAGTTGCTACCTATAAAGTAAGTGCTTTATGAAAAGCGAAACACCATATAAATAATTTTATTTTTAA
>CAINEZ010000324.1 GCA_903847905.1 uncultured Bacteroidota bacterium | reverse complement strand
TATGATATTTTTTTTATCTTCTAAAATTTCATAAATAGGCTTAAAATCATTTTTTACATCAATTCCCATCCCGAGAGTATCCTCTTTCGTTTTATTTTTAGCAAGGTCTCTTACATGCCCCATACTGGATTTTACCACAAAATCCTTACCCAAGAATCCTTCGATTGTCTTTGCTTTTGCAGGTGATTCAACTATTACAAGATTTTTAATCATTTGGTATTTGTTAGAAAATGAATGTGAAAAATTTGTGCAAAGAAAATGAAATACTTTATTCAATTCCAATATTTTTTTTAAAACACCTTATATTATAAAGAGCATCTTGTTGTTTTTTGCTTAATTTTGCAGGGAATCTGACTATTAAAAAAATCTTTTTTTATTTTTTTGAAGAGCGAAAGAATGAAGGGCGAGAAATTTTTTATTGAGACGTATGGTTGCCAGATGAATTTTTCTGACAGCGAGATCGTGGCTTCACTTATGACGGATGCCGGTTATTCGCTTACCACTGATTTGGCAGAAGCGGATATTATTTTCGTTAACACCTGTTCTATCAGGGAACATGCAGAACAACGCGTCAGGAAAAGACTAAGGGAACTGA
This sequence comes from uncultured Bacteroidota bacterium, assembly GCA_903847905.1. GTDB lineage: Bacteria > Bacteroidota > Bacteroidia > Bacteroidales > CG2-30-32-10 > CAINEZ01. Next base: position 1,994 of record CAINEZ010000324.1, on the reverse strand, counting down.
AATCTTTAAAAAAGAAAAAGCCACATTTATTAACAGGTTTACTTGGTTGCATGGCCGAACGTTTAAAAAATCAATTGCTGTTTGAGGAAAAATCGGTGGATATTATAGCAGGACCTGATGCATATCGTGAACTGCCGAAACTTATAGATATAGCTGCTGAGGGACAAAAAGCTATAAATGTATTTTTGTCTGCAGAAGAAACTTATGCAGATATTAATCCCGTAAGACTTTTAAATAATGGTGTTTCGGCATTCATTTCTATTATGCGGGGATGCGAAAATTATTGTTCTTACTGTGTAGTTCCATATACCAGGGGCAAGGAACGAAGCCGTGATCCAGAATCAATATTTAATGAAGCAAAGGAGCTTTTTGAAAAAGGATACAAAGAGATCACTTTGCTTGGACAGAATGTAAATTCATATAAATGGGGAAAAACAGATAATTATACTGATTTTCCTGCAATAATGGAAAAAATTGCGTGTATAAATCCCTTGTTGCGGATTAGGTTTGCCACTTCGCATCCAAAAGATTTATCGGATGAGTTGCTTAAAACAATAGCAAAACACTCCAATATTTGCAGGTCAGTTCATCTTCCTGCACAGTCCGGCAGCACAAAGATCCTGAATAAAATGAACAGGAAATATACCCGCGAATTGTACATGAACAGGATTGAATCTATTCGAAAGTTTATTCCTGATTGCGCTATTTCAACTGATATAATCAGTGGTTTCTGCACCGAAACGGAAGAAGATCATAAGGATACTTTAAGCCTGATGAAATGGGCTAAATTTGATTATGCATATATGTTCAAATATTCCGAAAGGCCCGATACAACTGCTTCAACAAAATTCAAAGATGATATTTCCGATGAAATAAAATCAAAACGATTGCAGGATATCATTGAAATGCAGCAGAAACTTTCGCTTGAAAGCAATCATCAAGATATTGGAAAAAAATTTGAAGTATTGGTGGAAGGCATTTCTAAAAGGTCGGCGGATCATCTTTTTGGCAGGAACAGCCAGAACAAAGTTGTAGTTTTTCAGAAAAAAGATTTTAATACAGGGGATTATGTAAATGTAAAAATTTTACGTTGTACATCTGCAACGTTAATTGGTGAAGCTATTTAAAACTTTAAAGGTATAAGGGAAAAGGCATAAGGCATAAGGGAATTAATGAAACCATCTCTCCTATACCTTATAACGTTATACCTATTTTATTGTTCAATTTAATCCGGTTTTAATTATAATAGATCAGTCTGCCGCAGTAATTTCCTTTATTTCAATTGTCCATCCCAAATACATTTTAAGAATTATAGGATTTGCGGGGTCGTCGAGTATCCAGAATTTATTTCCCGATACGGTGGTGGCATAAAGAGCATTAAAAGTTTTGTTGCTGCCGTTAAATTTTGCAATAATCTTTTCATTTTTAATATAAGTAAGTTTTTCTCTTCCCAAGCCGGCATCAATATTCACAGATGATCCTTTTTTAATAGCCTTATAGACTTTTTTGCTTACCCATACAGTAGTTTCATCCGTTAAATTAAGATTATTATTATCTGTGAAAAAATTATTCATAGCAGTAGCTGTATCAAGCGCCGGTTTAAACATCTTAACTTTACCTGCATAATTCATCGGATCGGTCATTTTCCATTTGAATGCAATATCATTTGAAACAACCAAACTGTCAACAATAAAATCGTATTCAATGGCATTAAAGTTTACATGGCATGTGAGTTTAGTACACTTTTTAAGCCATGATATTTCTTTCTTCTGCCCATAAGATAATATGTTAGACAGTATGATGGCAGAAACTAAAATACTTTTGATCGTTTTCATGTTCGTGTGTGTTTTATTTATTATATAATGTCTATTATTAAATTACACATTAATTAAATAATTCGTATATTTGCCATAAAAAAATTATGGCAAAACCAGTTTTACAAATAAAAGGTCACACTGCTGATAGCATCAAGGCCTTAATTAGAAAAGACGAAC
>CAINEZ010000323.1 GCA_903847905.1 uncultured Bacteroidota bacterium | reverse complement strand
CCCGATAATTATCGGGAGTTAATGCCGATGCTGCATGAAAATAGTTCAATAAGACGCAGTCGCAATTGGACTATATTGAATGCGCTATCGGTATTATCATAAAATAAATGCGGGTTTTGTGTTTGTGTGAAATCAGTCATTTAAGAAATTTTAAATTCACAAACTTCCGGCGCATAACTTTTTTTTCTACTTTTACATCAATCAATGCTACTAATATGTGTGGTATCTGCGGTTTTTATTCAAGTTCAAATGTTTTTTCGGAAGAAGATCTGGGAAAAATGACATCTTCTCTTACTCGCCGAGGTCCGGATGCAGAAGGAATTTTTATTGAAGATTATGTTGGGCTTGGACATCGCCGCTTAAGCATTATTGACCTTTCTAAGGCTGCAAACCAGCCAATGGTTTCGCATAACGGCAGATACATTATGGTTTACAATGGGGAAGTTTACAACTTCAAAGAAATCGAAAATGAATTAAAAATTCAAAATTCAAAATTTATAAGTAAAACTTCATCTGATTCCGAAGTAATACTCGAAGCTTTTGCTCATTGGGGAAATGAATTCGTGCATAAATTGAACGGTATGTTTGCCATTGCAATTTATGATAAATCTGAAAAAAAATTATTTCTATTTCGCGACAGAACTGGCATAAAACCCTTGTATTATTTTTGGGACGGACAGAATTTCGCATTTGCTTCCGAACTGAAAGCGCTTAAACGATCTGCATTTATTAATAAAAATATTTCAACAAATCCGATAGCTATTAATGAATACCTGCATCTGGGCTATATTCCGGAACCGCATTCTATTTATAAAAATATTTTTAAATTTCCTTCGGGCAGTTTTGCTTTTATTAAAGAAAATGAACTAAAGCTTCAAAAATACTGGAGGATTGAAGATAAAATAAAACCGACTTCAATAACTGATGAGCGAGAAGCAACAGAACAACTTAAGGAATTACTTATCAGTTCTGTTAAATATCGTATGATCTGCGATGTTCCTTTTGGCACTTTTCTTAGCGGGGGGATTGATTCAAGCCTTATTACCGCTATTGCGCAATCTTTAAGTAAACATCCCATAAACACTTTTAATATTAGTTTTGCTGATTCAAAATACGATGAAAGCCCTTATGCCAGAGCTATTGCAGCACATCTTGGCACCAAACATCATGAATATAAAGTTACTGAAAAAGATGCTATTGAACTGATTCCCGATCTGCTTAATATTTATGACGAACCTTATGCCGATTCTTCTGCTATTCCCACTTTGCTTGTTTCTAAAATTGCCCGGCAAAATGTTACCATGACTTTATCTGGAGACGGAGGCGACGAACTTTTTATGGGTTATGGCGCATATAATTGGGCTGAAAGGCTTAACAATCCTTTGATAAAAACGTTTCGTCAACCAATAAAATTAGCACTGTCAAATTTGAACGACCATTATAAAAGAGCATCACATTTATTTGAAACTGTTTCGAAAGAACATCTGAAAAGCCATATTTTTTCACAGGAACAGTATCTTTTTTCCCGTTCGGAAATAAAAAAAGCGCTTAATCCCGAATTTTATTTCGATTTTAACCTTGATGAAAATCCAACTATTGCACGAAAATTTTCACACGCAGAAAGTCAATCTCTTTTTGATTTTAAATATTATTTGAAAGATGATCTTCTTGTAAAAGTTGACAGGGCGAGCATGCATTATTCGCTTGAAACACGTGTGCCTTTTCTTGATTACAGGATTGTTGAATTTGCTTTAAATCTTCATACTTCATTAAAGAAAAAAAATGGAATAAGTAAATATATTTTAAAACAGGTTTTGTATAATTATATTCCGCGGAAATATTTTGACAGACCCAAATGGGGATTTTCAGTACCTTTGAAAAAATGGATGAAAAAGGATTTGCATTACCTGATAGAAGAATCTCTTTCCGGAAAAAATATTCACAATACTGGTATTTTGAATTATTCTTATGTGGAAAAAATAAAAAAAGATTTTATTGAAAAAGGGAAAGATTATTTATATAACAGGTTATGGGAACTCATTATTCTGCAATCATTTTTTAATAAATAAACCCGTTTGCTATTAAAATATAAAAGATTGACTGTCAAACCGAGTAATGTCAGGCTGAGTTTATCGAAGCCTCATTGAAGCCTCATCGAGGTCATATTTCGACAAGTTCAACATTACATTTGAATATTACTTAGTTATGATTTCAATAGCACAAGGCGTTAAATAAATATTCATTTATTATATTTGCATAACATTAATCAATAACTTTATAGTTTCGCTTTTAGTAGTTATAATTATTTTAATAATTTTAAAAAAAATTATTCTATGAAAAGAACAATATTCATTTTATGCTTAGTAATGCCATTGGTAATTTTTTCACAGCAAAATGATTTGACAAAACTTGATTCGTGGCAATTTGTTGGTCAACCAGGTTTTTCAGGCAATGGCGCAGGAGTAAATTATATTTCTCTTGCTTTCAACCCAATTAGTGGTGAGCCATGGGTAGCATTCCAGGATTTTGGGGCGTCAAGTAAAGCATCTGTAATGAAATTTGATGGAACTTCATGGCAAAATGTCGGCTCACGTGGTTTTTCAAACGGGGTATCGTATTTTGAAAATATAGCATTTACATCTACAGGGCAACCTTATGTTGCATATAAAGATGATTATTATGTTTCAGCAAATTCTGTAGTCAGAACTTTCGATGGCAGCAATTGGATTGATGTTGGAACAGCAGGCTTTTCAGGCATGGATGCATATTCAATAAAAATTGCTATAAATTCTTCCAACCAGGTTTATGTTTTATATGGAGATGGGGCAAACAGCAGCAAGGCAACTGTAAAAACATTTAACGGATCTAATTGGGTTACCGTAGGAACTGCCGGATTTACTTCCTGCATGATTGACGGACCTAACATTGCAATAAATCCATCAAATAATGAAATTTTTATAGCTTTTCAGGATGTTTCTAATGATTTAAAAGCAAATGTTATGAAATTTGATGGTGCTAACTGGGTATATGTCGGGACACCTAATTTTTCGCCGGCAACAGCCACCAGCCTTCATCTTGCTATAAATCCCAGTACTGGCATGCCCTGGGTAACATTTTCTGATGAAAATAATGGATACAAAGCAAACGTTATGAAATTTGACGGCAGCAATTGGGTAAATGTTGGTACTTCCGGTTTTTCAAATGGAATTGCAGTCTGGAACAAAATTGCATTCACATCTTTAGGTAATGCATATATAGCATACAAAGACCAACCTGATATTAATGAGCGGGCAACAGTTAAAGCATTTAACGGTATTGATTGGGTTGCTGTAGGCGCAGAAGATTTTACTGCCGGTAAAGCCGAATATATAAGCTTCGCATTTGGAGCAGGAAATGTGCCTTATATTGCAATGGAAGATTTCGGCAACTGGAATAAAGCTTCCGTAATGAAATATGGTAATTCAAGCGGTATTGAAGAAAATGCGCTATCTGTTTTACCTCTGTCTCCTAATCCCGCATCGACAGAAATCAATATTGATTTTTCGGGATTTAACTGTAAAGAAAGGCAGTTAGAACTTTACGATCTTATAGGAAATAAAATATTTGAAGATAAAAGCAGCGATGATAAATATACTCTTAGTATAAAAAACTATATTAATGGTATTTATTACCTGAGTGTTAAAACTGATAAATCATGTTACATATCAAAGTTTATTAAAATTTCCAATTAGTAGGTTTTTATTAATTCGCTTATTTATTAAAACAAATTTACCAACTCACAATTACCTTAAATCAGTAAGTAGTTTTTTTAACCACAATGAACACAAAGAATCCCGATACTTGCCTGCCGGCAGGCAAGTATCGGAACTTTGCGTACTGTGGTTTCATATTTTTTTTATTTATTACTTGCGGATTTTAGGAATTATTTCATTTTTACCTATTTTTGACAGCATAAAAATAAATCACATTGACCACTTTATTCACAGTCGCTTCCATTGATGAAGTCAACCATATCGGAGACTATTTGAATTTATTTGATATTCCTGTCTTCATAATATATTTGTTCCCAATATTTCTTGTATTTTATTTAATAAAAAAAAAGAAACAGGACAAGTTTTCGGAATATAAATATTTTTTATCCGGGTTTGCCGTCAAAATACTTTTCGGGCTTATTTTTACATGTATTTATTTATTCTATTACAAGGGTGGTGATACGGTTACCTATTTCTGGAGTTCTCGTGCATTAAGCAAACTTTTATTAATTAATCCAAAAGCTGCATTATCAATTATTTTATTTGATAACAGATCATACGAAAACTGGAACAGCTTTAATAATGGATACACCAACTTCCCTTCCTGGAATTTCTATTTTCATCAGAAGGATTCTTTTGGAGTTGTAAGATTCAGTTCATTTTTTGCGTTTTTGGGATTTAACTTATGGCTGCCGACACTTTTATTAATAAATACTTATTTATATAGGGGAACCTGGAAGTTTTTTCAATTGGTATGCAAATTTTATCCGGGTAATATCAAATGGAATGCAATAATTATTTTATTCGTCCCCTCTGTTCTTTTTTGGAGTAGCGGTATTATGAAAGATTCTTATACTCTGGCAGCCTCATTATGGCTTGTAACTAATATGTATTACTGTTTTATTGAAAGAAAAAAATTCCTTAATAATTTTTTAATGCTACTATTTAACTCATTTATTTTAGTATCACTTAAGCCTTATATATTTGTCGCGCTTGCGCCGGCAGCAATGATATGGATAAGCTTCCTTTATATTAAAAATATTAAAAATAAAGTACTGCGTTTAATGGCTTCGCCCGCATTGCTTGGATTTGGTATTATAATGGGATTATTAGTATTAAATCTTTTTAAATCATCACTTGGAGTTTATGGCGATATCGATACTATGCTAAAGCAAGCGCAGATTACTCAACAGGATTTGGTTCGGGGCGAACAGTATGGACATAATTATTATGATATAGGAAAATTTGACCCTTCCATTAGCGGTATTATAATAAAAGCTCCTGTTGCAATTGTTGCCGGTTTATTTCGCCCATTCCTTTGGGAGTGCAGAAATCCGGTAATGTTTATATCGGGAATTGAGAATTTCTTATTTCTTATTTTAACTTTGTATATTATCTTCAAGGTTGGAATAAAATCAGTTTACAAGGTTATAGCAAAAGAGCCACTTATTATTTTCTCATTGATTTTCTCAATTATTTTTGCATTTTCAGTAGGATTGGCATCGGCAAATTTCGGAGCACTGGTTCGATATAAGATTCTTGCAATGCCCTTTTTTCTTGTTGCATTATTCAATACTTTTTATTTAGTCCGTAAAGCTAAAAAAGAAGAAACCGATTTAATCAATAAAACTCCTCGCGCCCCTGCTTTGTAGTAATTCTTTTGTTTTTGTCTTTGTCGGTAGTGCGTGAAAAATGGCAAGAGCAAAATAAGATTAAATCTTCAAAGTCTGCAACATCTTTTGCCTGGTCTGTTTCGGATGTTGACATCATTTTTTTAATTTTCAATTTATATCTTATTATTCAACTTTACATAAAAGAATTATACTCGATCAAAATTCTATTTTATAACTAATGTTAGGAATTACTAATTCGTTTATATCTT
>CAINEZ010000322.1 GCA_903847905.1 uncultured Bacteroidota bacterium | reverse complement strand
TTTATTTAGACATTTTTTGGCAAGAATGAGAAGAAAGTCAAAATGTTATTCAAAAAAAATAGAGATGTTAAGATTATCCGTGTTATTACTAATGCACTACAGAAACAATTCGTTATATATACTTAGTTAGCAATACCAAAACTTTTAACCGTAAAGAGCGCTAAGAATTCCGATACTTGCCTGCCGGCAGGCTGGGCTATCGGAATCGCAAAGAACACAAAGACATCTTAGCGAACTTCGCATAACCTTTGCGAGCTTTGCGTGAAATAAATATTACCGGATAAATGTTTTGTAAAACGAGTATGGTTTTAGAAAACGCTTTTTAACATCCGTATTTTGCATTGCTTCGGCAATAAGTTGCTTAAACTCTTCATTATTATTTGCTTTTCTGATAGCATAGTTAATAAGTTTCGGATGTTTAAAAAGTTTCTGTAGAGTACAGCTTAATTTTAATTCCTTCCACATTCTATGATAGATCTCTTTATCATAAGCACGATTAAATTTTTCAGAAAATTGATTTTTCTCAAAACATTTCTTAATATGCTCAGCCGCAATTCTGCCGCTGCGTATAGCGTTACCCACTCCTTCTCCGGTAAAAGGATCAACTAATGATGCTGCATCGCCGGCAAGAAGAAATCTTTCGCCAGATATTTCTCTTTTCTTTGTTCCAAGGGGAATCCGCCACGCCTCATATTTCCCGGTTTGTTTTGCTTCCTTAAATCTGTTAGAAATATCTGGATTTTCGTTTATGAACTTTTCCAATAAATTCTTTAAATTTATTTTCTTTTCTGATACATCACCGGCAAGCATTCCGATCCCGACGTTCGCTTTATTATTTGCCATTGGAAAAATCCATATATATCCGGGCAGGACATCTTTATAAAAATGGAGTTCGATATAATTTCCGGGATGAAACCCGTTCACATTTTCATAATACCCGCGCATTCCAAGGCATAATTTTTTTTTATCGTTTTCAATACATGCCAGTTTTTTCGCGATCAGGGAATTGGCGCCATCCGCTCCTACCAAAATTTTTGTATTAAAAATTTTTAACTCCGTTGCTACGGAAACATTTGTTACATCAGCCCTTACATCTATTACCTTGCAATTTTCAAATAATTTAATGTTCGGAAATTCTTTTAATCCGTCAACCATCACTTTATCAAAATATGTGCGTTTGCATATATATCCTGAAATATTTTCTTTTCCTGCTGATTCAAATGATATTTCCAAACATTCGCTTTCGGGCGAATAGAAACGAATTCCGGATGAAGGGACTTTTTCAATTATCTTATTAAATGATGATTTTATAACTGGTGGTAATTTTTCAATCTGGTTAATTACATCTTTGCTCAAGGCATCACCGCATATTTTTTCCTGCGGAGTTTTTTCTTTATCAATCACGGCAATGCTCAATCCGCTGTCAGCAAGCGTAAGCGCGCATGCACAGCCGGCAGGACCTGCACCAATAATTATTACATCAAAATTTTCAGAATTCATTAACTAAATTATAAGGGAATAAAGAACGAAAATAATTTTGAATTATTTAAAAATTATTTTCATAGCAAAAATATTATTCTTTTATAAATTTCTTCCCTATAATTTCTTTTTCAGTCTTTTTCAATAATCAATAATCAACATCTAATTTTCAATTTTTTACTAATTTTTCAATTCATTATTAACCACTAAGACACTAAGAACACTATGACTCACTAAGAAGTATATATATAACCAAAATAATCACTTCCTCGCCCAATCACCAATTCGCCCAATCACTCATTCATTTCTCTTCCCTTTTCCCTTTTTCAATTCATCATTAATTTCATGCAAAGTTCGCTATGTTTAATTCGCAAAGATCGCAAATAGAAAATCTAAAATTATTTTTCCCTTATGCCTTTTCCCTTATGCCTTGTGCCTTGTCAACTTTTCAGTCTTTTTTCAATTCATCATTGTATATTGAGTGCCCGCCTTGCCGACGAGGCAGGTTGTATATTGGTTATTCTTTCATAAACTTCTTTACCATAATTCCTTTTTCAGTTATTGCTCTAATAAAGTACGCGCCTTTTGCAAACCCCCTGCAATTAATGCCTGCCTGCCGGCAAGGCAGGGTTTTGGATGTGGTTGTGTAAAGCAGCCTTCCTGTAATATCCGTTATTTCTATGTTTTTAATTTGTAAAGCAGTTTGTATTTGCAAATTATCGGTAACTGGGTTTGGGTAAAAAGATATTCCATTTGTTTGTATGGTGGCAATCCCAACGGTGGTAATTTGTACACATGCAGAAGTATCGGTGCATAAGCCTTGTGTTATCCTAACTGCATAGTTACCATTAGAAGTAGCAGTATAGCTTTGAGAAGTTTCCCCAATAATATTAGCAAATGCATTATTGCAATCGAGCCATTGGTAAGATGCTCCGCTTGCATTGGCAGAAATAACAGGGTAGGAAACGGTTAGTGAAGTATCAATGGCTATAACGGATAAGTTTAGAATATATGTGCTGTCGCAGCCGTTGATGCTAAGCAGGCTGTCATAATAGCTTCCTGCAATGGAATAGTCGCTTCCGTGCCAGTTGTAGGTTTCTCCAGTACAAATGCTATGGTTTTCGGTAAATGCATAAACAGGATTGGCAGTTAAATGTAAAATGTAAATACTATCACAACTACTGATGCTCGTATAGTTTGCATTGAAAGTTCCTGTTGTTGTATAATTTGTCCCGTGCCAGTTGTAGGTTTCTCCATTACAAATGCTATGGTTTTCGGTAAATGTATAAACAGGATTGACAGTTAAATGTAAAGTGTAAATGCTATCACAACCACTGATGCTCGTGTAGTTTGCGGTGTAAGTATTCGCTGTTGTATAATTTGTACCATGCCAATTGTAGGTTTCTCCATTACAAATGCTGTAGTTTTCGGTAAATACATAAACAGGGTTTACAGTAATTGCTAAATTTGAAATCACACCATCTCCGCATGTATTATTACCTTTTACTGTAATGTTGCCGGAAACAGCAGAAGTTCCATAGTTTACAATAATGCTGTTTGTATCGCTTGTTCCTGTTGCACCTACAGGCAATGTCCAAATATAGCTTATCGCATCAGTAATTGCAGGCACAGTATATGTTACAGAATTTTGTCCCTGGCAAACAGTTATTGTTCCTGAAATTGTTCCAGCGCTTGCAGGCGGAGCAATAACATTTACTTTACATGTATCTTTAAATCCGCCGTCTTCAGTTTGCACTATAATATCAGTATTGCCGGCAGAAATTGCATGAATTTTTGAATTTACAACAGTAGCAATACTATTATTATTGCTTAATAAAGTATAAGAATCATCACTAACGAATGGAGGCAGAACAGAAACAAGAATATCAATTGAATCCCCCTTGCATATTGTGATTGGTTTGGGTGATATTGCAACACCCGTAGCTTTAACCCACTGATAAGCGCCAATACTCACACTATCCGTTCTGACAGCTCCTCTTTGATCTGTTGAGTCTAAATACAATGGATTTCCGTAACTTTTAGCTAAGTTCCCTGATATATTTTTTAATTTCATAGTTGGCGTAGAACCGCCATTGTAATTTAAAGTATCTAACCATGAAGAATAATTAGGAACACTATCTGAAATTACATCATACTTACTTATCCCATATAAATTATTACTCAGTATGCTATATTTAGCAGTGATATGGATGTTATAGTTTGTGGCGCTAGTGTCTGGAAAGTTACTGAGATTAACACCCGTCCATATTGAATTATCAATTGTTGCAGTAATATTTGGTTGAGAACTTGAGAACAACCCCCCCACAATAGTTGAATTCGTGATATTAGCCGTACCACCTGTGCAAAGAATTTGACCTTTTAAAGTAGAGACGTTTAAGATTATTGAACCACCAGCTATATCTGGAGAATTTCCAACATTATTAAATATACTTGACCTTTCAATAGTCGCACTGCTACCTTCAAGATAAATTACTTTTGCAATACTGGAACCGCAGGCAGCGCTATTGTTAAATATCAAACAGTTATTTAAATATAGTTCTGAGCCATAAGCATAAATAGCACCAGCATATCCATTTATATAAATATTGATAGTACCACCACCGGTTGTGATACACTGCTGTTGAATTATATTGTTGCTGATTGTACAATTCTCCATGAAAAATTGTATAGTTTTGTTACCCGAAGGTCTCTTAATACAAATACCACCGCCACCATTCCATGCAGAATTATTAGTTATTTTACAGTTTGTAATACTAATAGCCAGCACATTTGATGCAGAATTGTTTTGCGTATAAATCCCCCCACCGTTATCGTCAGGTTTAAAAAAATAAATACCTGGCGTCCAACCATTCGTAGAAACACTGGCTCTTCCATCACGAATAGTAAAACCATCAATTACTGTAGGATTATAAATAGTAATCACATGATAACTGTTATCTGTGCTATTTTCCTGTACACCAATATTTCCGCTTAATATAGTTTCATTATTGATGACATCACGGTTGGTAGTATCGGTGCCGGTACTTGTAGAATCATATCCTCCCAACATCCTTATTGTTTTTGCACTATTTAATACAAACGATTTATTCCTGTCAATTGTATTTGTCGGTTTATATATCCCTTCGGTAACGTAGATATTGACTTTTTGCTGTAAAGTTCCCTCATTCAAAATGGTGAGCAATGAAGATAAATCTATAGCATCATTCCACGATTGTCCTTTTCCTTTTGCATTTTGTTTTACAAAATATGGTCCGTAATAGTTAGTAACTGTCAATGTCAGGGTATCTGTTACTGTAGTATCTCCGGCAGCCTTTCCGATTATTTGACAAACCCCGGGACTAATTGCGCTGATAAGCCCGTTTGGGTTAATTGTTGCAATGCTGTTGTTACTGCTTTCCCATATCATATTTTTATTTGATGCGTTCCATGGTTTTAATTGATACAGGGGCGTTAATGTCCAATTCGGGTAAGCTGTCATTTCTTTGTCATTAAAAGTAAGACCATACACCGTAACACTATCGCCACAGGCAGTAATGTATGGAGTTTTAATAACAACGGGGACAGTATTTCCGGGAATTAACCAGCCAAGTTTTACAAGATCAGTATAAATGGTATCATAATGCAAAATTTCAAAGAAATATTTATTTCCGGCTACCAGCGATTGGTTGGAAGTATTATAGTTCCAATCAGTTTGAATAGAATTTATTTGGCTTTTTAATTGAGCATTTGCCGATGAAGTATCGGAGCTTAGCCAAAATTGTCCTACATCATCAGTGGCAAAATAAAAAGAATAATTGCCGCTGACAGGCGGAATAAGATAACCCCTTATCCTTGAACAAAAATGATCTGCCACCGTTGACTGATTAGGTGTATTAAGCGAATCAAGTTTTATTATTTGGTCAGGAATAGTATCTGTGTTTTTTAAAGTGTTAAAATTATAAAACAATTTGTTTTTAAAAATTTCCCAATTAACATAGGTGGTTCGTTCATTAGTTACAAAACTCCTTTGATTACCATAAGCAGTCCCAAAAGAATTGGTAGCATAAGCGCGCACATAATATATTGTATTCAATGTCAAACCTGTTATACTGCTGGTAAATGGTCCAGTACCTGTACCATCGGTTGTATGGCTATTACTGGTTGTCGGGTTTTGTGAAGCGCTCCAGCAAACACCTCTTGCGGTAACAGAAGCTCCTCCATCATTAGTAACATTTCCTCCTCCTGTTGCTGTGGTTTGTGATATATTGCTAATATTAGTTGTTGATACAGTATTCAATAGGATATTATTATAACTTACCTGTGGTCCATAGGCGGTACCAAAAGAAGTTGTAGCATATGCACGAACATAATAAGTAGTATTAGCTGTCAAACCTGTTATACTGCTGGTAAATGGTCCAGTACCTGTACCATCAGTTGTATGACTATTGCTGGTTGTAGGGTTTTGTGAAGTGCTCCAGCAAACACCTCTTGCGGTAACAGAATCTCCTCCATCATTAGTTACATTTCCTCCTCCTGTTGCTGTGGTTTGAGTAATGCTGCTTAAAGTAGTTGTTGTTATTGCTGCCAATGATTTGCTGGTAATAAAATTTCCTGATGCAGCCGGATTAGTACCAACTGTAATAGTATCCGAAACAGAGTTTGTAGCAGCGTTTATTACACTTACTGTATTAGTACCCCAATTCGCAATATATACCATAGTACCATTGGGGCTGACAGATACACCCCAAGGATTAGTCCCAACTGCAATTGTAGCCGAAACAGTATTGGTAACAGTGTTTATTACACTTACTGTGTTAGAATTTCGATTCGTAACATATATATTAGTACCATCGGGACTGACAGATATACCAATAGGATGAGTACCAACTGTAATTGTAGCCAAAACAGTATTTGTAGCGCTGTTTATTACGCTCACTGTATTAGAATTATAGTTCGCAATATATACCATAGTACCATCGGGGCTGACAGATACACCATAAGGGTTAGTGCCAACTGTAATTGTAGCCGTAACAGTATTTGTAGCAGTATTTATTACACTTACAGTATTAGCACCCCTATTCGCAACATATACCTTGCTTCCATCGGGGCTTACAGATATACCAATAGGATAAGAACCAACTGAAATTGTAGCCGAAACAGTATTGGTAGCAGTGTTTATTACACTTACTGTATTAGCGCCGTAATTTGCAACATATACCTTAGTTCCATCGGGGCTTACAGATATACCAATAGGATAAGAACCAACCGGTATTGTAGCCGAAACAGAGTTTGTAGCAGCATTTATTATACTTACTGTACTAGTACTCTGATTCGTAACATATACCTTACTTCCATCGGGGCGAACAGATACACCTGTAGGAGAACCACCAACTGTAATTGTAGCCGAAACAGTATTTGTAGCAAGGTTAATAACGGATACGGTATTACTATTCTGATTCGTTATAAAGGCAGTTTGTGCATTTGCCGTGCTTACTGGCAGGCATGCGCTCAAGCCAATAATGGCGAGCAAAACTAAAGTAGTAAATAATTTTTTCATGGTTTTAATTGTTAAATTGCTAACTTTTTTATTTGTTCAAGGTTCAATGTTTAAAGTTCAATGTTGCGGACTGATGACTGCCGAATGAACTATTCCTTCAAAAACTTCTTCACTGCAATTCCCTTTTTCAAACAATGCTAAAATATATTTTATTTTTTAGCAAGCGGAAATTTCTGGTCTCCACTTTTTTTATGCAATACTGGAATTTTATATGTAGCAAAGATATGAGTTCATTTAATAAAAATAGTGTTTCAACTAATGTATTTTTTATCCGGTAGAAATTAAGGTATAAGTGGTGTAAAATGGCTTATAAGCGGGAAGGGGAATGTAGAATTATGTACGCGGAGTTTATCCCGCTCAGAGGGACTGTCATTCATAGTAGTCTTTTTATTTTGTTTCAAGGAATTTGTGGGATTTTATAAACCTGTTAAAAAAGAATGTATATCATTCTCGTTTCTGATTATTTGCTTTTTTTTTGCTTTAAATGATTCGAAAAGGCTCTGTTGCTTTTCGGAAAGCTCTTCTTCATGAAACTTACATTCCAGCAGGCATTTCTGCAAAGTATAAAAATCCAGTTCCAATCCGTTTTGGTAAATGTAGCTTGGTTTAAGATGCTTAATGCGTAAATACACATAGTTTTCAAATAAGCTTCCCCAATCACGTTCACCTGTGTAATAGGTTCTGATACCTGTGTCGCATGCATATATTTTTTTAGGGGAAACCAATTGTTCGTTTAATTTTCCGAAACGCACTACAGGGTGTACGATATAAACGCCACAAAAAAAATCGAAATAACGCTTTGCCGTATCGGTAGAGATTTTCAGAACTTTTGCCACTTTATTAATACTAAAGGTTTTACCGCTTCGCTCCATCAGCAAAAGAAAAAAGTCTTTAAGTTGCTGAATATTTTTAATACCGTTTATTGCAGCAATGTCTTTATAAATAATGTTGTCTGTAAGCTCCCTGATATATGTATTATCGCCTGTTTTAACATATTCGGGTATGCCTCCTGTTGACAAAAATTCTCTAAAATAGGAATCGTTTAAATGTTCGTCGGCTTTTTTTATCACAATATTTTTAAACGTAAGGTATTCCTTGAAATTAAGAGGCATTACTTCAAAAGTAGCGCTTCTTCCGGTAAGCATGGCTTTACCTTCACGCATCAAAGAAGCATTGGAAGAAGACGCAAAGATTTTTACATATCCTTTGTCGTATAAATTTTTAAGCTGCAACTCGTAGTCTTTGGCAAAAGTAATTTCATCAAGAAACAAATATATTTTTTCATTCGAACGGATCCGATGCATGGTTCTGTATGATTCTACTAAATCAATCAGCGAAGTGTGAAGCAATAAATAATCATCCATGCTAACATACAGACAATGTTTTGGCAGTACTTTCCTTTTGTTGATAAGATGGAGCAGGGATAATTTCATCAGACAGGTTTTTCCTATTCTGCGCAACCCTGTGATAAAAACAATTTGTTTGTTGTCAAATTGATTTATAAGTTCAGGCAAATTGTCTCGTTCAATTAAATCTTTTAAAGATTCAAAATCACTTTCCCACCATGGGTTATAACGATAAAGTTCTTTTTCCAATTCCATTCTTTAAATTTTGTTGCAAAAATAATAAAAAGTATTCGTTAATAGCAAATGAAATATTAATTTATTGTTCGTTTTTGTCGAATGATTTTTTTATCCGGTAGAAATTAAGGTATAAGTGGTGTAAAATGGCTTATAAGCGGGAAGGGGAATGTAGAATTATGAATGCAAAATGATGAATGAAAGCAAAATGATGAAAGCAGAGTTAGTGCTATAGACACGAAAATTTTAATTATATTATGAACCTATTAGGAATTGCTGTAGGAAAGATATTACATATTAGCAGTAGTTAAATTTAGTTTGAATCCATTATGCAATATCTGATATACAATCGGACTATTTATTTCAAACTCATTTTTGTTAAAGGCGTGTGGTTCAATTATTGTTTCTTCACCTGTACGCAAAGCCATTAGCTTTACTTCCATTTCAAAAGTCTTATTGTTCTTTGTTAATACAATGGCAATATCAATATCGCTATTTTCATGGTTATTGCCTTTTGCAAACGAACCAAAAAGCCAAGCTTCTGAAAATTCAATTTGGCTTTTCTTTACTTTTATTAAATATTTTCTACTTAGTTTGATAGCTGTTGCTTTATCCATATCCGGGTTTCTTTAATTTTCTCAATCCATTCTTTTGTAAATTTTAATGTACACAACTTTTGAAAGCTTTGTTTATAATCGTCATATCTGGCGTTTATATTAAATCGTGAAATTGAATCTAAAGTAATTTTTTGATCACTTTCCAGAGCGACACCTGCTTTTTCTATAATTCTTCGTTTACCCCGTGAGATAATTACTCAATCGTGATTTTATATATCTTTTGCCCCATGCTGTTTTTAGATATTTTTCCCGCTTCGTTGCATCCTGCTGATTTAAACAACCTTCGAAATAAACTAAATTAAAAGGTCTTCTATTTTTTGTAGATTGAATTTTGCCATCATTATGTAACGCCAATCTTTGCTTTAAATCATTCGTGTAACCTACGTAAAAGTTATCGTCCTTATCGCTTTTTAGAATGTAAATGTAATAAAACATATCTCACGGGGTAAATCGTGTGTTAAAGGGGGAAATCCGTTTTTAATAAATATATATTGAGCTTTCAATAATTTTTCAATAACCAAATGCCCCATAAATAGCGACCAGTTGTAATTTTTAGTTTTAAAAAGGTCAAGCATGGTTTTGAAATCATTGTCTGAACTTTCAATCCAATACCTTATAAGTTTTTTCTTATCAAATTTTTCAGCCATTTTACAAAATTAGTTTTTTTCAAGATATAAAGTAAATTTTTACAATGTACAAAACTAAAAAATATTCAAAGCGGCTTTTACATCATTTGCATATAGACGTGATACAGGAAGTTGCTTATTATTTAACAGTACAATGCAGCCGCCGGCGCCCTTTTCGCAATCGTTGACAGTAGAGGCTGTTCGGGAAGGTTTGATATATTTTTTTATGCAATTAATATTTACTAAATATTTTTGATGTATCCGAATAAAGCCTCTTTGCTTTAATATACTTTCATAATCGCTAAGGGTTCTATTGGTGCTACATTCATCATTATCATTTTTGAAATAGATTTTTACATAGGGACCATCAGCTTCAAGAAAAATAATATCGTTGCAATTTCTCACTAAATACTCGCTTTGTCCGCAGATAAATGTTAAGATATCGGTATGCCTGTCCATGAATTTATTTGTAGCTTTCAAACCTTCTATTCTGCGACGTTGTTCACCAATAGAGATTACTTCAACTTTTTCAATTGCATGTTTAAGTTTATCATCGCTATATGGTTTCAGGAGAAAAGCAACGGTATTATATTCAAAAGCGGCAAGAGCATGTTCCTGGTATGCCGTGGTAAAAATAATTTTAAAATCAGGTTCATTAAAGTTTTCAAGAATATCAAAAGCGGTCATATTATTTTCGAGAACAACATCAAGAAAAACTAAATCGGGATGAAAAGAGTTGATAGCAGAAATAGCGTCGTTTGCATTTTTACAAATGCAGATAATTTTAAGCGATGGTTTAACCCGCTTTATTGCAGATAGTAAGTTCTCGCTTGCTTTTATGTCGTCTTCAACAATTATAGCTTTCATTATATTTTACGGAAAATGCAAAACTATTAAAACAATTTACACCTTGGTAAAATTAAAGTATGATTTTTTTATCCGGTTGTAATTTGTATATAAGCAGTGTAAATTTAAGGATAAGTGGTAATTCAAAAAAAGCCCAAAGCGCCAAACTTAAAATTCCAAGCCCAAAGAAAGGCGCTCAAATCCTTTTGGAATTTGTAACTTGAGTCTTGGGACTTGAGATTTTACTTTTTACTTTCTAAGTGCAATAATTACTTCAGTGCCATCGGGTTTGTCATTAAATTCTATATTTCCCGAACTTGTTTTGTTAAATATCTTCAACCGTTCTTTGGCGTTCTCAATACCAACTGATTTATGTTCTTTAACATTAGAATTTAATTTTCCTGAATTTATTCTTCCTACTCCATTATCAGCAATAATAATATTTAAAAATTCATTATTTTTTTGTTGTACTTTAATTTGAATAATTCCCCGCCTGCCGTCAGGTAAGGCTTTGCTTTCTTTGTGTTTTAGCCCGTGAATAATAGCATTTTCAACAAATGGCTGTATTAGCAGCGGAGGAATTGAAATGTCGGAAATATCAATATCTTCGGCTACAGAAGTAATAAAATCAAATGAATCGCCACATTTCAATTTTTGAAATGCAACATAATTCTTCAACATTTGAAATTCTTTTTCAAGAGGAATAGAACTTTTTTTTGTGGTTTCGGCAATAAACCTTAGCATAAATCCAAAACTATTAATAGCTGTTTGCGCATCTTCCGTTTTATTTTTGCTGATAAAACTCTTAATAACTTCAAGGCTGTTACCTATATAATGCGGATCTATCTGCATACGTAACAAATCCATTTCAAGCTGTGCTACCTTCTGATTCAAACGCTCCTTCTTTTTTATTCTTTGCAATTGCCATCTAAAAATAATGATCACTAAAATAGAAAATGCAATAATTGAAATTGTATAAAACCACCATTTTTGCCAGAAGGGAGGTGTAATTGTAAATAGAAATTTAACAATGGGAGCTTTGTCAAAATTGCTGTTGCATGATGCCCGCAGTTCAAATATGTAGTTGCCATGTGAAAGATTAGTATAGCTTGCTTCTCGTTTATCAGAAGGCTCCGACCATGTATCGTTATACCCTGTAAGCCGGTATTGATATTTTACTTTCCCCGGACTTGATAAACACACTGCAAGAAAACCAAAATGTATGTTTTTGAAATCATAATTTAATGTATGGGATTCGGATTTCAGTAAAGGGATCAAACTATTACTGTTATCGCTTGCATAGACTTCTTCAATCAAAGGTTGTAATGTTATTTTTTTTACTTCCAACTGTGAAGGAATTATTTTAACTGAATTTTCACTTCCCGGTATCCACAGGCTGCCTTCATCGTCCATAAAAAAAGCATTCTGATCGCCCGCCCCGCTAAACCCTTCATCTTCGCCATAAAATTCGAAATCTGCTTTTTTATTTTTGTAATATGAAACCAAGTCTAATTTGTATAATCCTTTATTGTTAACTGCAAACAGGCAATTCTTTTTATCAATGATAAGAGCCATGAAGTTCTCATTACTAAAAAAGTGTAATGTATCTTTAGGTGTGAAGAAATAAATTCCTTCGTCGGAAGCAGCCCAGAGGTTATTTTTATAATCGTTGACAATACTGTTAAAGCGAACATTTTTCAGGTTAAACCATTTCCCTTTTTTTGTAGCGATATTGAATTCGAGTATATTGCCCGAACATGCAAGGTAGTAATTGTTGTTTCTTCTAACACACGACAATATTGTTTTTGAAGAGCCAAAATTTTTAATGGAACAAATTGAATCAAAGCTATAATCTTTATTCAGAGCATATAAATCGCTCATGCTTCCGAATATAATTTTCTTATCAACTCCATCAACTGCGGTGAACAAACAAGCTTTATCTTTGTTTTTATATAATAATTTGAATGAATGGTTTTGAACATTATACACAATTATCCCTGGTGAATTCGGAATTACAAAGTCGTTGTTAAAACCTTTGGATGCTGCAAAATAGGGCACAAGCCGGTTTTTATCAATATATTCGATTCTTTTAATACATTTACCATTTTCAAAGCAATGCAAACCGGAACTATAAGAATTGAACCATATTTTATCTTTGTTTTCAGGAAATATTCCCCATACATCTTCGGGATAACCGCTTGATGCAGGAAAATTCAAAAATTCTTTGTATAACAACTTTACAAGACCCCTGTCTGTGGCAATCCATGTATTACCTTCATAGTCATTTATAATTTTATTGCACGTGTAAAAATTGAAATTGATTTTATATGTTTTATTGTTGTTGAGAACATATATATATCCTCTGGAATCAAGTAGAATAATGAGATGATCAGATACAGGTAAAACTAAATTGAATTCATTTTGATTATAAATAGCTGATAAATCATACCTTTTCTTTACATCGCCCAAACTATCAATAAAAATAAGCTTATCAGCAACTTCATTTGATTTGTCTTTTTTAGTAATAACATAAGCACACCCATTGCTATTTATGAAAAAAGATATTAAATTATCGTATTCGGATAATTTTGAGATGACAAGCTTTTGCAGAGTATTATTTTTGCCAAATCGGTATATCTTACCATTGATTATTTTGTATGTATTTGTTTTTGTTATAAATAGTCTATTATTCTTTCCTGTATTCAATACTTCGTTAAAATTATTTGTTAAAGTTCGTTTCGCTACATCTAATAAGAAAACCTTATTATTATTTACCTTTTCACAATACGCATATAACCTGCCGTCAATTCGCAGGAACTCGTTAATTTTAATTTTATCTTCCTCATAATATTTAATTACGGAATCATTTACTATAATGTCAATTACATTTCTGCCAAGAACAAATACAGTATCGCCGCTAAAATCAATATCCGGAATAAGTGAATTTGTTAGTCCGTTGTTTTTTGTGAAGTTTTTAAATTTTAATCCGTCAAACCTGCTTACACCTTCAGTAGTTGCAAGCCACAGAAATCCTTTTGCATCCTGTTTTATACCCCACACCTGATTTCCAACAAGTCCGTCTTTGGTTGTATATAACTTAAACCCCGGCTCCTGTGCAATTGAAGAAAAAAATAGTAGAGTTAAATAAAAAGTGAAAAAAGATTTCATTTTCAGAATTCATTTATTGAAAAATAATCGAACATTCGAACAATTTACCTTTTGCCTTGTGCCTTGTAAACTTATTAACTTTATTCCACCTTCCAAACAGCACCATCCTTCGTATCTTTCAAGGTAATTCCAATTTTCAGAAGTTCATCGCGTATTTTATCTGATGTTGAAAAGTCTTTATTTTCTTTCGCATTTTTACGAAGCGATAATATCAATTCCATAAGTCCGTCAATTGAATTATTTCCTGAATAAAGCGAATCATCGCGTAATCCCAGAATGTCATAAGCAAAATCATTGAACAATTTTTTCAGTGACTCAATATCTTTTATCGTAAGTTTTTCTTTCCCATCATTTGCAGAATTAATAATTCTTACTGCTTCAAATAAATTCGAAATAACTAT
This sequence comes from uncultured Bacteroidota bacterium, assembly GCA_903847905.1. Lineage (GTDB taxonomy): Bacteria > Bacteroidota > Bacteroidia > Bacteroidales > CG2-30-32-10 > CAINEZ01. The sequence goes on along the minus strand of CAINEZ010000322.1, from coordinate 1,351 downwards.
TGGGCTATTGAAATCGTCGTTCATCGCATCATAGCAATCATGCTGTAATTTTATAATATTAACATCTGAGTTTGCTGATGGTTTTATTTTATTTAATGTTACTATTCCCTGCATTAATTTCTTTAATCCTTTTTCTGCCGCTTGTAGCGCTTCATTTGAAAAGTCAACTGTGCTGCGATAATGCGCCTGCAATATAAAGAATCGGATGGTCATAGGGCTGAATGCCTGTGAAAGAGATTTATGATTTCCTGTAAAAAATTCTTCAAGCGTAATAAAGTTTCCAAGCGATTTCCCCATCTTTTGTCCGTTGATGGTGATCATATTATTATGCAGCCAGTACTTAACGGGTTCCTTTCCATTGGCTGCAACCGACTGTGCGATCTCGCATTCATGATGTGGAAATAAAAGGTCCATACCTCCTCCGTGAATATCAAAATATTCGCCAAGATATTTTGTACTCATTGCCGAACATTCAAGGTGCCAGCCAGGGAAACCCTCACTCCACGGAGAAGACCAGTGCATGATATGTTCCGGCGATGCTTTTTTCCATAAAGCAAAATCGAATGGATTTTTCTTTTCATCCTGTCCTTCCAGATCACGGGTATTAGCTAATAAATCCTCAAGAACACGACCAGAAAGTTTTCCATAATTATTTTTTTTATTATATTTTTCAACATCAAAATAAATTGAACCATTTACTTCATAAGCATATCCGGATTTTATTATTTTTTTTACCATTTCAACCTGTTCAATGATATGCCCTGATGCGCGGGGTTCAATACTTGGTCTTAAAACATTAAGCCTATCCATGAATTTATGATAGCGGTCAAGATAATACTGGGCTACCTCCATAGGTTCTAACTGTTCAAGCCTCGCTTTTTTTTCAATTTTATCTTCTCCTTCATCTGCATCATTTTCTAAATGCCCTACATCCGTGATGTTTCTGACATATCTAACTTTGTATCCAACATGTTTAAGATAGCGAAAAATAAGATCGAAAGTTATTGCCGGGCGGGCATGACCTAAATGCGGATCGCCGTAAACAGTAGGACCACAAACGTACATTCCGACAAATGCAGAGTTTAGAGGTTCGAATTTTTCTTTTTTTCTTGTAAGGGTGTTGAAAACAACAATATTCTTATCCATTTTTTTTTTTGATTATGCAAAATAACTGATTTTTTTTAAGTGCAGGTAATTTTTATTTTGAAGCTAAGGGCAGGAAATGATAATTTATGCGGGTCAAGGATTGAGATTTATTTAATGGGACGCGAATGCCTGCCGGCAAGGCAGGGATAATCGCGGACAAAATCAGTATTAATCATAATTATCTGCGTCATCAGCGTTCTATTTT
>CAINEZ010000321.1 GCA_903847905.1 uncultured Bacteroidota bacterium | reverse complement strand
TATAGAAAATAAAATGATATTAAGATATTAATTGATATTGATTGAAATTAAAAAATGATACTAAGATATTTATTGATATTAATTGGAACCTTAACGAATCATGAATGCTGAATTAACATCACTGCGAAACAGCAAACCAGTCTATTGTTAGTTAGATATCAACAAATAATAAAGAAAACGAAGTTGAATAAATGTTTTACCAATAACTACCAACGACAAACTACGAACTAACAATGTGTGGCATTACCGGTATATTTACTTTTAATGAAAATGCTTCTTCTTACAAAACGAAAGTAGAAAATGCTGTTAATGCATTAAAGAAACGTGGTCCGGATAACTCAGGAACATTTTTTCATAATCATGTGGCTCTTGGTCATTCCCGCCTTTCTATTATTGATGTCAGCGATGCTGCATCGCAGCCATTCACAGATGTTTCAGGACGATACACTATAATTTTCAACGGAGAATTTTTTAATTTTAAACAACATCGTGATGAATTATTAAAGAAAGGAATTTCATTAAAATCGCAAAGCGATACCGAAGTTTTATTGTATTTATATATTACAGAAGGCGCATCATTCCTCGAAAAGATTAATGGATTTTTTGCCTTGGCAATTTATGATAAGGAAGAAGAAGTTTTATTTGTTGCACGCGATAGGCTTGGTATCAAGCCATTGTTTATTTATAAAGATGACAATAAATTTATTTTTGCATCTGAATTAAAAGCATTGCTTGCTTATGATATTCCTAAAGAGCTTGATTATACTTCTCTATATGAGTATTTGCAATTGAATTACATTCCTGCGCAAAATTCTATTTTTAAAAATATTTTAAAACTTAAACCGGGAACTTTTCTTAAAATTATAAATGGAGAAATTGAAGAAAAGGAATATTGTAAAATTCCTTTTTATTCTGATATTGAAATAAAAAAGAAGAATATTACTTACGATGATGCAAAAAATAAAATCTTCGAATTACTTGATAATTCAGTAAAGTTAAGAATGATTTCCGATGTTCCGCTTGGCGCTTTCCTTAGCGGAGGTGTTGATTCTTCTATTATTACAGCGTTAGCTTCAAAATATACTGACAAGCTTAACACTTTTTCAATTGGTTATAAAGATGAACCATTGTTTGATGAAACTCAGTATGCGCAAGCAGTAGCGAAAAAATACAAAACCAATCACACAGTTTTTCCATTAACAAATGATGATTTGTTTTCTGTTCTTTTTGATGTTTTGGATTATACAGATGAACCTTTTGCCGATTCTTCTGCTCTTGCAGTAAATATTTTAAGTAAACATACACGAAAGTATGTAACAGTAGCTTTATCTGGCGATGGCGCTGATGAATTATTTGGCGGATATAATAAACATCGCGCTGAATACAGGATTCGAAATGCAGGCTTTAATGAAAAAACAATAAGTCTTTTAAAACCACTATGGGATATTTTACCCCAATCACGCAATTCTTTTCTATCTAATAAAATCAGGCAACTACACAGGTTTGCGCAGGGAATGAATTTACCCGCCGAGGAACGTTACTGGAAATGGTGCGGTTTTGCTTCGGAACAAGAAGTTGAAAAATTATTGAAATTGAAAATGAATGATGATTATTTTAAACGCAAAATGAACCTGCTTCAAAATATTTCAGGAAAAGAAAGTATGAACGAGATGTTGTATTCCGATATGCATCTTGTTTTACAAAATGATATGCTGGTTAAAGTAGATATGATGTCGATGGCTAATTCCCTTGAAGTAAGAACACCTTTCCTTGATTACAATTTGGTTAATTATACTTTCTCGTTACCATCAGAATATAAGGTTGACAAAAGGTTTGGAAAAAAAATATTACAGGATACTTTCAAAGATATACTACCTGAAGAAATCTACAATCGTCCGAAGCATGGATTTGAAGTACCATTGCTAAAATGGTTCAGGAAAGAATTAAAATCATTTATATTTGATGAACTGCTGAATAAAAAATTTATTGAAGATCAGGGAATATTTGATTTTGACGAAATTTCCAAACTTAAATTAAAATTATTTTCAAATAACCCTGGCGACACAACTGCCAGGATATGGGGGCTTGTAGTGTTTCAGTATTGGTGGAAGAAATATTATTTATAAATAATTTCGTATTTCAAATAAAGAACAAAGAATGCCAAAAGTTTTACGTATTATCAATCGTTTCAATCTTGGAGGTCCTACTTACAATGCTGCCTACCTTTCTAAGTATATGTCGCCCGATTTTGAAACATTGCTTGTTGGCGGCGCTATTGATAAAACTGAAGGAAACGCTGAATATATTGTACGCAGTCTTGATCTTGAGCCGCGTGTAATTCCTGAAATGCGAAGATCGCTTAATCTATATTCTGATATAAAAGCATATAAAATAATTAAAAAAATAATATCTGATTTTAATCCCGACATTGTTCATACTCATGCTTCAAAAGCAGGAGCATTAGGCAGAATGGCTGCTTATAAAATGAAAGTTCCTGTAATTGTTCATACATTTCACGGTCATGTGTTCGATGCATATTTTAATAAACTTTCATCCGCTTTTTATATTAATATTGAAAGATACCTTGCTGAAAAAAGCACTAGCATTATCGCCCTCTCTGATATTCAAAAGCATGATCTGGCAGTTAAATACAAAATTTGTTCTGAAGAAAAAATTAAAGTAATTCCTCTTGGATTCGACCTTGGAAGATTTCAGGAAAATATTGAAGAAAAAAGAAAAAAATTCAGAGAAGAATATAATATTGAAAAAAATGAAATTGTTATTGCTATCATCGGAAGACTTGTCCCAATAAAAAATCATGACTTTTTCCTTAATTCTGTAAAAACTGTTTGTGAAAAAACTAAAAGAGAACTTAGAATTTTTATTGTTGGTGATGGAGAAAGCAAAAATGATATTCAGAGGAAAGCAATTGAACTTGGATTATCTCAGACTGAAAATATAAATGATTCTAATAAACATTTAATAACATTTACTTCATGGATTAAAGAGATTGATAAAGTAATTGCAGGAGTGGATATAATAGCTTTAACTTCATTTAATGAGGGGACACCCGTAAGCCTTATAGAAGCTCAGGCAGGTAATAAACCAATTGTTTCAACTAATGTAGGAGGCATTGAAAATGTTGTTATCCCAAATGATACAGCTTTATTGTCTCCAAATAATGATACTGTAATATTTGTTGAAAATTTGTTAAGATTAATTGAATCGGAAAATTTAAGAAATGAAATGTCAGCAAAAGGTTGGGAATTTGTAAAAGAAAGATTCCACTATACACGAATGATAAGGGATATGAGAGAATTATATAGCAATCTATTGAAAAAATAAAATGCAATTAAAATTTATTAAATTAAAAAGAAAACTTTTTTTTATACATTTGTTCATTCAATGATACATGTGAAATGAAAAGAAACATTTTTTTATCATTATTTTTTATTTTATTTCTTTCTTCGTGCAAGATATTCGCACCTAGTCAGATGCTTCGTACGAAGAGTGATTTTAAATATTCTGAATTTACACAGGAGCAAGCTATGCAAGAGTATAAGATTGCCCCTTTTGATAAAATTACTTTCAATATTTCTCCAAACAATGGCGAAAAGCTTTTAGAAAGTAATGCTATTACAACTATAAATAGTGGCGCTGGGGCTTCTTATACTGTTGAATATGACGGATTTGTTAAATTCCCTGTTTTTGGAAGAGTTAAGCTTAGCGGATATACATTGAGGGAAGCCGAAAAGTTGCTGGAGGATATGTATTCAGAGTTTTATAATAAGCCGTTTGTTAAATTAGAAGTAACAAATATGAAGGTTCTTTTATTTGGTAAAGGATTATCCGGACCAGCATCGGTTATTTCTCTCGCAAATCCCAATACTACTTTATTTGAAGCATTGGCAAGCGCTGGCGGAGTTTCAGGAGGCAAGTCATACAATATTAGACTTATAAGAGGAGACCTTAAAAATCCGCAAATATTTATTATTGATTTGTCAACTTTGGAAGGAATGAAAAAAGCAAACCTGATTTTACAGGCAAACGATATTATTATTATCAGGCCTCGAAACAATATTTCAGAAAGAGTAATGACTTTTGTTACTCCTTATTTATCCTTTATGTCTTTTGTTTTATTAATGATTCAAACGCTTAAGTAATCCCGATGGCACAAAAAAAGATATCAGCTATTAATGATGAACTTGATATAAAGTTATTTTTTTACATCACGAAAAAGAGCCTCATCTACGTTATTCTTTTATTGGGTATTGCTTTTGCAGGAGCATTTTTTTACCTAAGATACACGTATGAAATTTTTTCAGCCAGCGCAACTTTTCAGATAAATTCCAATGATAAAAATATTAACAAAATCTTGGGTGCTGAAAATATGTTCCCAGAACAACAGACTGATCTTGATCAGGCTAAAGGTCTTATCCTTTCATCAGTTTTTTTAAATCATGCTTTTGAAAACCTTCCATTAAAAGTTAGCTATTTTTACGAAGGCCGAATTCTCTCTTATGAACAATATAAAACTTCTCCTTATATTATAGATGCGAAAGTTAACAATTTGTCAATTTATGATGTTCCAATATATATAAAATTTATTTCTACTGATAAATTCGAGCTTTCATATACAATTCCAGGGTCGCCAAAATATGAAAAAGAATTTTCTGCCTTACACAAAGCTATTATTCCTGAAGCTGAACTTGATTTCAAAATAGTAAATCCTTCAAGAATTAAATTTAATGAAGGGGTAATGAAACAGAACTCATATTTTTTTATCATTAATAACCCTGATTATATTGTACCCAAATATTCAGCAGAACTAACTATTGACATTGTTAACGAAGCAGTAAAAACTTTTCTGATTACTATCAAAGACAGAAATCCTGAGAGAGCATTCGATATGGTTAATGCTATTATTGAAAATTACAAGATCTATGGTGTCGCTAAAAAATCAGAGAGTGCAAATAGTATTCTTTCATTTATTGATAATCAGCTTAAGGTGGTATATGACACATTGTTTCAATCGGAATTGAATCTTGATAACTTTAAAAAAATTAATAAAATAGATTCTTCTTATGGAGAATCATTACCCAGCGTATACTCCCGTGTGAGTGATTTACAGAATCAAATCTTAACAATAGAATTAGAAGAAAGTTTATATTCCGAAGTCGAAACAAGTCTTAGAGATAAAGATATTGATATTTATAAACTCATTGCTATTCTCGCAGGAAGCGAGTTTAAGGGCATTATATCAGGTTTTCTTACTTCTATTCAGACATTGTTATTACAAAAAGAACAGTTATTATATGAAGTAACAAAAAATAGCAGCCAAATAGAATCGATTAATTACCAGATAGAAATACAGAAAAAATTACTTTACGAAAGTATTAAAACATTAAAAATAAATCTTAACAGGCAAAAAGAAAAATTAAATACAGTCCTTGGAGATTATCAGAATACAGCGTTTCCTTTAAAGGGGAAAATTAATACCATAGAGCTAAGCCGGTTGCAGCGTATGTATAATATTAATGAGTCGTTTTACAATAGTCTTATCACTCAAAAAGCCAATTATCAAATTTCAAAAGCAGGATATGTTTCAGAAATAGTACTTCTTGAACAATCTTCAATACCCAAAGACCCTATTTCCCCGAGAAGAAGATTAATTTATTTTGTTTGTATTATAACAGCAGTTATTTTTAGCATTATGCTTATATTATTGAGATATTTATTCTTTAATGAAATTACAAACATTAAAGATATTATTAAGTATTCTGATGCTCCTGTTCTTGGTATTATTCCTAAATACAAAAAAACTATTCCTGTTAGCCAGCTTATCGTTGACCAGAAACCAAAATCACTTATAGCTGAAGCGCTTAGGTCTATCCGGACAAATCTGCAGTTTATTTCCAGTGAGCCCGGACCTAAAGTGATAGCCGTTACTTCTACTATCTCAGGAGAGGGGAAGACATTTGTGGCAATTAATCTGGCAGGTATAGTTGCTTTTTCAAATAAAAAAGTCATTGTAATGGACTTTGACCTTCGAAAACCAAAAATTCATATAGGGTTTGGCGTAGATAATAAAAAAGGTGTGAGTACTATTATATTAGGGCTTAACAACACTGATGAATGTATTCAGCATAGCACAATTAATAATCTTGATTTTATTACAGCCGGACCGATCCCACCTAACCCCGCTGAACTTTTACTTAGCCCCAGAATGGGTGAACTTATTGAATATCTTAAAACAAAATATGATTATGTATTTATTGATAATCCGCCTATTGGTATTGTAACAGACAGTATGCCTAGTTTGCTTCTCGCTGATTATCCCATTTATGTTTTCAAAGCAAATGTTTCAAAAAGAATATTTGTGCAAAATGTTGACAGGCTTATTTCTGAAAGTAATCTAAAGAAACTTTCTATAATACTTAATGCAGTAGAATCACAATATTCCGGTTATTCATATGGCAGAGGAGGTTCATATAATGCTGGTTACGGATACGGTTATGGTTATGCATACGGTTATGGTTATGCATACGGTTACGGCTATGGTTATTATGACGAAGATCATTTGAAACCAGTAAAGAAAAAGTTCTTCCTTGAAAGAATATCTGATTTTATTTTTAAAAAGATTTTAAGGATATACTGAAATACATAAATAGTATGGAAGTAAAACAAACACCAATCCCCGGGCTTTTAATTATACAACCTGATGTATTTTATGATCCTCGTGGTTATTTTTTTGAATCATATAACCAGAAAAAATTCAGACAATTTGGATTAGATGAGAGTTTTATTCAGGATAACCTGTCTTTATCAGCAAAAGGTATTTTAAGAGGATTGCATTTTCAGAATCCACCTTTTGCACAGGGGAAATTATTAAGTATTATCAAGGGAGAAGTATTAGACGTTGCTGTTGATATTAGAAAAAAATCTAAATTTTATGGCAAATATTTTTCAATCACCCTTTCTGAAGAGAATAAAACAATGCTTTGGATACCGCCTGGCTTTGCTCATGGTTTTCTTTCACTTGCTGATAATACTATTTTTTCTTATAAGTGCACTCAGATATATGATAAACAATCAGAAGATTCTATTCGTTGGAACGACAAAAATCTTAATATTAAATGGGGCATTGAAAACCCTTTAGTTTCTGAAAAAGACCAAAATGCTCCTAATTTTTGCGATCTAAAATCCGGATTTTGAATTAAAGAATCAAATCACTGTACATTATTCTTGTCATTCAGAACTAAGTGATATCTTTTGTAAAATATTTAGTAATTTCCTGAAAAATATTATATTCGCAAATTCTTTATACAAAAAGTAAATCAATGTCACACACTTTTATTATTGAATACTGTGCTTTTTTTATTGTCTGTTTGCTATTTTCATTACTTGTAAATTCGCTTTTTCTGAGATTTATAAAAACTCTTGGCATACGTAATAATGAAGAAACTATTATAAGATGGGGTTCACAGTCAAAACCGGCAATAGGTGGAATTTCTTTTTATATTATTTTTCTCCTTTCAATTATTGCGTATTCTTTTTTCAAAGAGAAAAGCATGTTTATAAACCTTCCTTTCATTGGCATTCTTTTCGCATCTACTCTGGGCTTTTTATTAGGCTTATTCGATGACGCATACAACACAAAACCTTTGATCAAGCTTTTTACTCAGATCACATGCGGTATTATTCTTATATCTACAAATGTTTATATTAACATTTTTGATAACGAGATGCTAAACTATGCCATTACTATTTTTTGGGTAGTTGGAATTATGAATTCTATAAATATGTTGGATAACATGGATGCTATTGCTTCTATTGTTTCCATTTTTATTATTTTAACCGTAATTATCTCTCAGTTTATTGTTAGCGATTATTCAAACCCTGATTTGTATATTTTGATTGGCATACTTGCTGCCTTGATAGGATTCCTTAAGCTCAATTGGCACCCTTCAATAATATATATGGGCGATACAGGAAGTCAATTTATGGGCGCTTTTCTAGCAGCAATTGGTATTATATACTTATGGAACAGACCGGATGTTTCCGGTGTTGAAATATGGTCAAAACAAATCATTACAAGTGTTCTTGTTTTTTCAATCCCAATAATTGATACAACTATAGTTGTAATAAAAAGATTGATGAAGAAAAAATCTCCTTTTATTGGCGGGAAAGACCATACTACTCACCATATTTCATATCTGGGGTATAATGATAAACAGGTTGCATATATTTTTGCTGCAATTTTATTTATTTCAATGATACTGTCTATCGTAGCTATTAATTTTATTCATAATTGGAGTTACTTGCATATTATACTTTATATCGCATACTTATCCGGATTAT
>CAINEZ010000320.1 GCA_903847905.1 uncultured Bacteroidota bacterium | reverse complement strand
TTTAAAATAATCATCATTTTGCGAAACACTTGATATTTCAGGGGTTTAAAATTATTACCGAACTATTGTTAGTTAATTATTTCATGTTTTTCTTCAGTATTTATTATGAAAAAATCAGCAGCAATTCCATCGGCAAAAAGTTTTCCCTCATCAGTAAGAAAAATAATATTGTCGTTATACACTGCATGACCTTTTGCAATGTGTTTTTCTATTTTACCTATAATTAAATTTTTCTGTTCAGCGTTAAAAGCTTGTTCAATATAATTCAAATCACAACCCCACATTGTTCTAAGCGATGTCATAATATACTCATTCAATTTATTATCGGCAGTAAGTATTTCTTTTTCTGCGGGAACCTTGTTTTTATTAATTGACTCGAGATATTCAGGGATGTTTGAAACATTCCATTGCCTCGAAGTCTTATCAAAGGAATGTGCCGATGGTCCCAAACCAAGATATTTCCTGCCTTTCCAGTAATTGCTGTTATGCTTTGAAATAAATCCTTCCTTGCAGAAATTAGAGATTTCGTAATGAATAAAATTGTTAAGTTTCATTTTCGGCATCAACAAGCGAAATTGGTTTACACTATGTTCTTCATCTGTGGGTTTTAATTTTCCTTTTCCGATAAGGGTTTCGAGAGCTGTTTTCGATTCAACAGTTAATCCATAAGCAGAAATATGAGAAACATCAAGGTTAAAAGAAATATCTAAATTCTTCTCCCATTTATTATCTGTCAATGTTGGAACCCCATAAATAAGATCGATACTGATATTTTCGAAACCTTCATCCTGGCTACGTTTTACCGATGCTTCCGCCTGCGAGGCAGAATGCTTACGATTCAGGTATTTAAGATCATCATCAAAGAATGACTGTATGCCAATACTGATACGATTTACGGGCAACTGATTCAGTTCTTTTACTTTTTTAAAATCCAGATCATCAGGGTTTGCCTCAAGAGTTATTTCTGCATCTGCAGATATTTTAAAATATTGCTGAAGTTTTTCAAATATTTGCATCAATGCATCGTAATCAAGCAGTGAAGGCGTACCACCTCCAAAATAAATGGTTTCAATAATTTCATCTTGCAGGTAATTATGTCGCAAGTCAATTTCTTTTAAAAGAGCGGGAATGAAATCAGTAAAATACCGAGAAGATGCAAGCGAATAAAAATTGCAGTAATTACATTTGCTTTTGCAGAAAGGAATATGAATGTAGATGCCTGCCATGTATTCGGTAAAAGTTGTGGATAGTATTACGAATATTTTTTACCACTTAGACACTCAGGGCACTAAGAATAGTTTATTTGTATTTCTATGTGAATCTATGTGTTCTAAGAGCCTTAGTGGTTAATTTTTATTAGTAAATTAAGTTATTTCTTTTTTCTCCCAATTATCAAGACATTGCCCATAAAAGTTTCTATGCGTTTTTCGAATTTTATTCCTGCTTTGTCAAACCATTCGCGCATTTCTTTTTCTGTATAAGTATCGCCTTCTTCAGTGCCTACAAGCATATTAAGCGCGAACAATGCGCCACCAGGAGGTGTTGTCCTGTCATCATTCATAACCTGATCCTGAATAATAATCCTTCCTCCCGGGTTTAATGATGCGGCGCATTTTTTTATCAGTTTTACATTTCCTTTGTATGAATTGATATGTACAATTGCCGAAAGAAAAATTATATCATATCCTTTAGGAAATTTATCCACATTGTAATCTCCACAAACAGTATCTACTTTATTTGTCAATTTATTTTCATAAATATATTTTAATGTGATCGGTGTTACATTAGGAAGATCAAATACCGTAGCTTTTACATCTTTTTTTGCTTTTGTAAAAGCCATAGCAAATGCGCCCGAACCTCCGCCAATATCAAGTACTTTTTTTACTCCTTTTAAATCAATTTTTGAAACTATTTCTTCCGCCTGACGCGAAGCGCGATAATGCATTGCTCCTATAAAAGCTTCAAGCCATCTGGAATCCCTGTTATTAATGGTCTTTGGACGCTGATATACTGATTTCCCTTTTAGAACGCTTTCTGTAAGAGTACTCCATGTTTGCCAAAGGCTTACTGTATGCATCAAACCCGACATATATTCGGGTTTTCCTTTTACCAGGAAATCACTTGCTTCTTTTGTATTCTTAAATTTGCCATTTCGTTTTTCAAGAAAGCCAATAGCAACAACTGCATTCATCAGCCTGTCGGTTGCGCGTTCATCAGCCCTGATCTTTTTTGCCACCTCGCCAGATGTTTTTGCAGATTTATCAAGAATAGTAAAAATATCAAGTTCAAATGCAGACAATAATACTCGGCTTTTCTGAAAATGATTTATGAAATTGCGAATTGATTCGGGTGTGTAGGCAGATTTGGTGACTTTCATAAAAAAAGAAATTAAAATATGTAAATTGATTCAAAGATAAGAACAATTGCTTTTGACTAACACACAACGCCAAACACTTCAGCAAAACCAAAAAGAATTAAAATTTCCCAATAGGAAGAATATAGGACTAGCTTACCCAGACAGAAATAGAATCGTTTATTTGTTGATACCAAATATTCTCATCGTCCAGTAATAGATTTTTTTGAATGACAGAGTCCAAATAACACTTCAAAACTTTTGAGTTATTGAAACTTTTATCTTTTGCTATAGTGATGAACAAAACAAACTGACTTAAATTCATCGGAACAATTCTTGTTTTGCCTCCGTATGCTTTTGTGTTTATCCGATTTAGATTAAAGAAATGAGCCAATGCGCCTTCACTAATTTTTGGCGCTACAAACAAACAATATATTGGAACATCAGAACTCCTTTGTAATTTTCCGAAATGACGGGCAACAGGTTCTCCTTCCATCTCATACTGTTTATTTCCGCTAGACATTGTTACTTCAAGAATAATTTTAAATCCATCATACTCAACTTCAATATCAGGCATATTTCCAAGAGCAGTATTTAGTGGTACGCCATCCAAATCAAGTGTAAAATTTCCCTGTACTTTTTTAGCAAAATTAATCATAACCATTGAACGCCATATATTCCATTCCAAATAAAGTGGTGGATCAGGGACTTCTTTCTTTTGAATTTTTCCAAAGACGTTAATAATATCATCAAACTCTTTATAGTTTTTTAGAGCAAATTCTGTTTCATCAATTGCTTTCGCAATCAATTTCTTTTCAGTTGCTTCCAATAAATCTTTAAGAGTTTCAATACTTGCGCTTTTGGCAAACTTCACAGACAACTTTGTAAGTTGCTTTTCGAGATATTTTTTATCATCAGTAAGCAAAGCCAAAGTTTTAGAACCAAAGAGATATTTCTTATAATCCGCTTCTGTTTTATATGTTTTTGCTTTGCGGTCAACCGTTTTTAAAATATAATCAACTTCTGAAACCCGAGACGGTGCAATAATCATCCTAAAGGTTTTCTTGTCAAATGAAATATATTGTGTTGCCCTTAAATAGCGCATAAAAGCATCAGCATAATCAACATGGTTGCTTTTTTTTGTATTTATAAACTTTTTAAGTGAAGTATCGCCACTTTCACGAGTTTTTAAATCATTTGCTTTTATATCTTCAGAATAAATTTTTAAAATTTCCTTAGTAAAAATTCTATCAGTAAATGCCTTGCGATTCCCTTTAAACTTTGATTTATCATTTCTAAACTTTTTAATTGCAGCAACAACATAATCAAATTTGTTGTAGTTTGTCATTTGAACGAAAAAAATCGAAATCTCTGTTTTAGAAATGTTTCCAAGTTTTTTTACAAGTCGCAGCAATTCCAAATAAGGTTTCACATTGAAACCTCTATCGGCAGGAACTTTGTGATACGGTGATGGCAATTGAAATTTGAATATTTGCCTTGCTATTACTTCATCGATTCGTTTGCCAGAGAGTAATTGCTTACCGACATCTGTTATTGCAATTTTCGGCTTTAGGTCAACAAAACCTAATGCTTTTGGTGCTCTTGTGATTCTATCTCTAGCAGCAAGGGAAATATTATCAGGCATTTTACTGCCTTCATAAAATTCAGAGTTAAATAGCTCATGAAAAAAAGCTATTTGAGAATCGGTATTCCATTCCTGACCAGAAAACAAATCAATCAATACCTGAATTTCAGGGATGATTTTTTCAATGGTTCGTGGAGATGTAAAAGCGAATACAGTTCGAGTCTTACTTAGATTTGCCATTCAAAAATAATTTTGTCATTGATTCATCATCCCCAACAAGTGACAACTTTTGAAAAGGATCTGTTTTATGTTTTAAAAAATGATTAATTCGTTCCTTTGAAAAAGAAACAGACTTGTCAGAAATATCACAACCTAAAAACATACAACTGCTATTAATCGCAGCTATTGCAGCTGAACCGCTTCCCAGAAATGGGTCACAAACGACAAAATCTTTTTCAGCACTTCCTTTTAACATTAGTTCAAAAACTTCTGTTGGTTTTTGTGTTGGATATTGTGCAGAAGTAACTCTTTTTATTTTCCACACATCAGGAATACTCTTTGAGTTTAATGGTCGTCGGCCCTTGCTTGCGAACATTATAAATTCGTGTCTTCTTCTAAAATAATGACCAAGGCCTATATTTACTTTATCCCAACATAACAAATTCTTAACTTCAAATACATCACGAACAATTGGTGCTAATGTCAACAAAGAATAAGAATCAAACATTATATAAATATGTCTATTGTTTTTTAATACCCTGAGACACTCTTCTAAAAAGGCTTTATAATTTTCTTCCGTATCGTGAAATTCTTCAAACCATTTAGCACCATTCTCTCCAGCTTTTTTGTATACTCCTATTATCTTTCCACTACCAAGTTTTAATTTTTGATTCATTCCGGAATATGCAGGGTCAGTAATAATTACATCTACACTATTTGTCGGTAACCCTTTGAGAAAATTTATGGCATCATCTTGAAATATTGAAACTCTATGATCTTCACTTTCATAAAAAGGTTTTGATTTAACATCTATTTTAAGACCATTTAGCACATAGGATGACTTTCCATTTTTACGACTGTTGATTGTACTGACTTCTTGGGAATAAAAATCAATTAGAATTTGATAAGACTTTTTAGAAATAGTACCGTCTTTGCCTACTTTTATTTTTTGAGACTTAATATAATTCTCAATATCTTCGGTAACAATAGACAAAGTATTCCTAACATCTTGAATTCTATAACTCATATTTTTTATATGATTTTATTGGCAAATTTACTAATAAATTTTTCGAGAACCTTATATAAAATGAAATATCTTTGCCCTTGTAATTAAACGACCATGGAAAAAAAAGTAAGAGTGCGATTTGCACCAAGTCCTACGGGACCTTTACACATCGGAGGTGTAAGAACAGCGCTGTATAATTATTTATTTGCAAAAAAATATAAAGGCGACTTTATACTCCGTATTGAAGATACCGATCAGTCAAGATTGGTTGTTGGTGCGGAGGAATATATAATTGAATCGCTTGAATGGTGCGGAATAAAGTTCGACGAGGGCGTTCACATCGGCGGGCAATATGCTCCATACAGGCAATCGGAGAGAAAAGATATTTATAAACAATATGCTGATTATTTAATTGAAAAGGGAAATGCTTATTATGCTTTTGATACAAGTGAGGACTTGGGAATAAAGAAAAAAGAATACGAATCACGAAAACAAACTTTTCAATATAGTTCGGCTAATCGAATGACGATGAATAATTCGCTTGCGATTAACGACACAGAGGTAAAGCAGAAAATAAACAATGGTGAGCCTTATGTAATCCGCATAAAAATACCTGAAAAAGAAACTGTAGAAGTAAATGATTTAATCAGGGGAAAAGTCATTGTGAATTCTTCACAATTAGATGATAAGGTTCTTTTCAAATCAGATGGTTTCCCAACATATCATCTTGCCAATGTTGTAGATGATTACCTGATGAAAATATCTCATGTTATACGCGGCGAAGAGTGGCTGCCTTCTGCTCCGCTGCATGTATTGTTATATCGTTATCTTGACTGGGAAAATGAAATGCCTTTGTTTGCTCATCTTCCGCTGCTTTTAAAACCGGAAGGAAATGGCAAGCTAAGTAAACGTGATGGCGACAAGTTGGGATTTCCTGTATTTCCATTAAAATGGACTGATCCAAAAACAAACGAAATATCTTCGGGTTACCGTGAGTCGGGTTATTTTTCAGAGGCGGTTATAAACATTCTCGCACTGCTGGGATGGAACCCCGGAACCGAACAGGAAATATTTTCGATGGAAGAATTAATAAATGCATTTTCTCTTGAAAGAGTGGGAAAATCAGGTTCCAAATTCGATCCTGAAAAAGCAAAATGGTTTAATCATCAGTATTTACTGAAAAAATCCGATGATGAAATTGTAAATATTTTTGCAAAAACTTTAGAAGAAAAAGACATAAAAGCAGAGTATAAATATATTTTAAATGTTTGCCGGCTTGTTAAAGAACGCGTAAACTTTGTAAGCGAAATATGGGCACAATCCTACTTCTTTTTTGAAGCGCCGAAAATATTTAATGAAAAAGCGTTGAAAGATAAATGGAAAGAAAATTCTTCACAGCTTGTTGCAGAAGTTAAAGAAATAATATGCAATACCGAAAACTTTACAGCAGCACATTTAAAAGAGACCGTTTCGAATTATATTCTCGAAAAAAAATATGGAATGGGTCAGGTGATGAATGCTCTGCGTATTTGTATTATAGGAACATCTATTGGTCCCGATCTTTTTGAAATCATCAGTATGCTTGGAAAAGAAGAAATTGAAAGAAGGATTAATTTTGCGCTTCAAACAGTAAACGCTAAATTTATCAAATAACTATTGCATAGATTTATTACATTTTGATTTGATCGTGCTGAAAAAGATTATGCCTTTTGGCAAGTGGAAAGTCACATCCTTATAGCGGGGTAGTTTAAAATTTACATTTCAATTAATCTATAACGCCTTGTGCTATTGAAACCATAACTAAGTAATATTCAAATGTCATGTTGAGTCTGTCGAAATATGACCTCGATAAGGCTTCGATAAACTCAGCCTGACATTACTCAGCCTGACATTACTCGTTCTGATAGTCAATTTTTTATATTTTAATAGTACAACGGGGTGATCTATAATCTTTTTAAAACACCGGTTTCTTCATTAAAAACATTGATCATTTCATCAAGTTTCACATCCTGGTGAAATATTTGTTCCCAGATTTCCCTGTCATACCAAAGTTGGTTAAGGTCTTCGATTTCTTTTGCCTGTTGTTCCACCCATGTAAAATATTTAAGATTGTGAATTATTTTCCGGTCATTGTATGTAAGTTCTTTTATATAATCAGTTTTTGTTCCGATGATGCATTTTTCATAATCTTTCGCTGCCTGCAGTTGTGAATAACCGCCTCTCTCAGTTGTGAGTTCTTTAAGGCGCGACCAGTACATCTCTGCTGAATCAGTTGCAATGGTCATAACAACATCATCCGAAGTCATTTCAAAAAGTTTTGCTGTTTTAATTGCAGAAAGCATATTTGAAATACCAGAAATTCCAAGCAATTCGAGTGAGTTTACCAAATCCTTATTAACACCTGAAGATTTCAGATATTCTTTTCCTTCTTTTTCATTAAAGAGCCTTAAAATTCTCATGCAATCTTCATCATCAATGGCAACAACTACATCTGTATTTTTGACATTATGAACCCAGGGAACATGTTTGTCGCCAATACCTTCGATACGGTGACCGCCAAATCCGTTCATCAATAGGGTAGGGCATTGCAGAGCCTCAGAAGCCACAACTTTTATTTGCGGATGTTTTGTTCTTAAAAAATCGCCGGCAGCAATTGTGCCCGCAGAGCCGGTTGCAGAAACATATCCCGCAAATCTGCTTTTCGATTTTTTTATTTTATTATAGATTTCTTCAAGTGCATAGCCCGTAACATTATAATGCCAGCAAGGATTTCCAAATTCATCGAACTGGTTAAAAATGATACAGTCTTTTCTGTTCCTGCGTATATTCCAGCAGGCGTCATAAATTTCTTTTACATTCGATTCACAACCTGGTGTTGCAATTACTTCAGCGCCGATCTCTTTAAGCCATTCAAAACGTTCTTTACTCATTTCTTCAGGTAAAATAGCAACAGCGGTACATCCCATCAGATATGAATCGAAAGCTCCGCCACGGCAGTAATTTCCGGTTGACGGCCAAACGGCTTTATGATAAGAAGGGTCGAATTCACCTGAAATAATACGTGGGGCAAGGCATCCATAAGCAGCGCCAACTTTGTGAGCGCCGGTTGGAAACCATTTCCCGATAATCATAAAAATATGCGCATCCACACCGCTGATTTCTTTCGGAATATCAATATAATTCACTCCTCCGTACAAACCGCCTTTTTCTTTGGGTTCATTATGCCAGTTGATGCGGAAAAGGTTCAACGGGTTAAGTTCCCACAACCCGATATTTTTTAATTTATTTTTTATTTTTTCCGGTATCAAGCCAGGATCTCTCATCTGTGCAAAAGTTGGAAGGATAATACCTTTTTCACGAAAGCGGTCAATGGCTTTCTTTCTTACGTCTGGGTTTACAACTTTATTAATAATCTGTATCATAAAAAAGAGTTGATTTGTTTTTGCTGTAAAATTAAAGTGCAAAGGTACTTTTTTTGTATAAAGAATAGATAGCTAATCAGAGTCTGTATATAAAGTCGCTATTTTTCACGCAAAGAAAAAAAACGCAAAGCCCGCAAAGACTTTCTTTATTGACTTTACGAACTTTTGTGATGCCTTTGTGAACTTTGTGGATAATCATTTTGTTGAATTTATATACAGACTCTAATTAATACATAAACTTTGAGGTAAGCTTTATGTCTTGGCACTAACCTTATCTGTGGGTAGTCGGGGCAGACAGGATTAGAATTTTTTATCGCCAAGCATTATAAATATTCCAAAAAAATATTAAAATATTCAGCTGCA
>CAINEZ010000319.1 GCA_903847905.1 uncultured Bacteroidota bacterium | reverse complement strand
TTTAAAATAATCATCATTTTGCGAAACACTTGATATTTCAGGGTTTTAAAATTATTACCGAACTATTGTATTTTAAATGTTCTCTAAATGTTTTTCGTTGTCCATTATACAATGAACGCTAAATATAGTGTTGCAATGTTGCAGATATTTCTACTTTATCATAAGGCGTCATAGCTATTTTTCTTATGCTTAGGAATTAGCTTTATAATTAATTGATTATTACTGTTACAAAATTTTATTTCCCTGCTTACAATTAATTAATTACTTAATATTATCATTTTTTATTCTTCTCCAAGAATGCCTTTAAATCGGGATCATCAGCGGGATCAACCTGCAAACCTATTTCATATTCAACTTTAGAAACAGGATGTAAAACTTTTATATTGATGTATTCGAATGATTCGGTATTGGGATTGTATCGTTTTATAGCTTTTACCCTGGCGGTTCGCCATGAAGTTTTAAAAGTTTTGGCATCATCAAAAGGTATCTTAAGAGTATAATTCACTTTTGCAATAATGATTTGGTATTGCTGGGCATCGGCATTATAAGGTCCCATGTAATCAATTGCAAGATCGGCAAACTGATAAGATTCCTTTTTCATTTTAATTTTCATGTTGGCTTCATCTTTAATACAATCTTCTTTAAGAGTGGATTTCAGTTTTAAAAAATCATCAAGGCGTTTATTGTATTGATCGGTTGTTTCAAACTCATCCTTGGGCTTTAAGAGGTATGCATAAGAGAATAGTTTTTCTTTTATACACTTCTCATACTTGATATAAGTCATGTCCCAAATTTTTATTTTACCTTCAACTCCGGCGCTGAGTAAAAAACTTCCGTCCAAAACAAATACCAATGAGTTCACACCTTTTTTATGTCCCTGTAATATATCAATGATTTCTCCTGTGTTTACATTCCAAACTTTAATTAATTTGCCGCTACCCGCTGTTGCCATATATTTTCCATCAGGTGTAAAACAAATCGATGTTAATGAACTGGAGTCTTTCTCAAAATTTTTAATAAGTTTAGCTGTTGAGATATCCCAAAATTTTATTGAATAATCATCGCTTATACTGGCAATAGTTTTACTATCGGGAGTAAAAGCAACACAGTTCACTCCTCCCAAATGACCTTTAAGTGTATTTTGAAGAATTCCGGTTATTGCATCCCATATTTTTACTGACTTATCCCAACTGCCGCTGGCAATATATTTTCCATTAGGGCTGTAGCAAACAGATGTAACAACATCAGTATGACCTGTAATTGTTTTGAGTTTAGTTCCTGATATAACATCTGTCAAAACAATAGTTTTGTCATCACTGCAAGAAGCGATGGTTTTTGAATCGGGGCTAAAACAAATAGAATTAACCCTGTCGGTATGTTCTTTTATAATTTTAAGTAATGCGCCTGTTTCAGCATCCCATATAATAACACTCTTATCCCAGCTGCAACTTGCAAGATATTTTCCGTTTGGGCTGTATACAACCGACATCACACTTCCGCTATGAGCAGTCAAAGTATCTTTACATTCTAATGTTTCAGTATGCCAACGCTTCACGGTTTTATCGCAGCCTGCTGTTGCAATCAGTTTGCCGTCAGGGCTGAATACGGCATGATTTAAGCCAATGCTATCAGCTTGTATTGTTTTAATACATTGCTGACTGAATACAGAAACAGAAAACAGAAAAAATAATAAAATGAAATTGTATATTATTTTTTTCATAGGCAGGTTTATTTATTTAAAAATAATTTATAATTATGGCTAAAGTGCCTGTAATTTCAGAGTTTTGAAATCACTGCCAGATTTTATGCAGACAAAATAAATTCCTTTTTCAAACCCGGAAATATCAATTGATAGTGAATTAAAACCTACCTGAAATTCTTTATTGGCAATATTTTTAATGTTTCTGCCAAGCATATCATAAATACTAATTTCAACTCCAGATGGTTTTGCAAGTGAAAAATAAAGATTTGTATTTTCATTTACAGGGTTTGGATATAGACCTGCAAAAATAAGAGTTGCTTTAATATCTGGCATACCTGTAACATGACTCATTTGATTATTATTATATTCAATAGAAGTACCCGCTCCCGTACCTGTTCTATTAGATATTTTCATTACAGGAGTGCCCATATTATCAGCATACCATTTGTATTCCGTTTCGTTATAATTAAAAGAGAAGCCACCAAAGCTACCAAGAGTATCCATGTGAATTGTATCGTGAACGGCAATTTTAGAAATTACACGCATCGCCTGAAATGTATCAACAGGAGTAATAATCGTACCCCAGCCATCAACATAATTAACGCGATGTTTCTTTTCACCATAATATCCCAGCGAAGGGATTGTTACGTGATAAGAAAAATCGCATGAATCTTTTTCTCCGTAAGTTACAGGAAAGTATAATGTAACATCGGGGTAATCATATTTTACAGGTAACTGGGTTCCATTAAACTTAGCGCCAAAACCTAGTTGAGAATAAGAAGTTGCAGCTTCTTTGAAAAAATTATAAACTTCGGTAATAGAAATAGTGGTTATAGGTAAACTTACCGGGGTTAAATCTGGCTGCGTACCTGCAATGGTAGCGCCTGAAAGACCTGTAAAGTATATATAATATAATATGGAAGTTGATAGAACATTTTTGAAAGTGTCAACACGCTGAGAAGAAGGGGTGAAATTTGAAAAATCCCATACATGATTGCTCCCTGAAGAAGTATAATCATCTCCATTAGCAGAGTTGGAAATATTTACTCTTATTGTATCGCCTATATTCGGCATGTCGTTCTGGTTTATTACTGGTTGAGAGAAAGAAGAAAAAATAAACGACATAAACATTGCAGAAATAAAAAGTATCTTTTTCATATTTTAAAAATTTAGGTTTATTTAAAATCGTTTCTAAATTAAATAATTCTTGTAATAAAAAAATATTTTTTACTAATTGTTTTGTATTTTATTTTTCCAAATCAGCATTAATTATTTTTATTACAAAAACAGAGTGAGGTAAATCGAATGATTTTTCAATCTCATTAGATAGCGCATTCATCACAACTTTGTACTCTCCAAAAATTTGAGTACTCATAGTATTGGTACGTATCACGAGTTCGGGATATGTTTTTATCCTGCTTATAAAATTTTTTATCGGCGGAATAAACTCCTTGTCCAACGGGTAATAGCTTATATCTATTGATGTTTTCATAGTTTGTTTTATTAGATTTTTTCATAAAATTGTTAACGGAACAAGTGAAATTTGCGAGTAGTAATATAATAAGTGTATTGTGATCCATAAGGTTTTGATGAGGCTTCGATGAGGCTTGGATAACCCTTCGACTAACTCAGGGCTTTGACTCAGCCTGACAACTCCAGCCTGGTATTACTTAAGTGTGATTATGTGTGTTGATCGTATATATTAAGCCTGTTGAAGTATTTTCGTGGTCATTTTATTAACATAACCGTATTATTTCTTCAGGATTTTCTGCTGATCGATTTAAGAGCAGCTTCAACAATATTAATTGTGTCAAGCTCGTATTTAATCATCAGTTCTTCAGGGGTACCGCTTTCTCCAAATTTATCATTTACTGCAACCATTTCTATTGGTGTCGGCAACTCTCTTGAAAGAAGTTGTGCAATACTGTCGCCCAATCCTCCGTTCATCTGATGTTCTTCGGCGGTTACAACACATTTTGTTTTTATGGCAGATTGTATGACTGCGTTTTTATCTAAAGGTTTAATCGTGTGGATATTTATTATTTCAGCATCAATTCCTTTTTCTGCAAGAATATATCCTGCTTCAATGGCTTTCCATACCAAATGACCGGTAGCGAATATCGAAACATCTTTTCCTTCATTCAGAATTATAGCTTTCCCGATTTTGAATTTCTGATCTTTTGGAGTAAAATTGGGCACTTTAGGTCTTCCGAAACGCAGGTAAACAGGTCCAATATGATCAGCAATAGCAATTGTTGCAGCCTTGGTTTGATTAAAATCGCAGGTATTAATTACAATCATATTCGGCAGCATTTTCATAAGCCCGATATCTTCCAATATCTGGTGAGTGGCGCCATCTTCACCTAATGTTAATCCTGCATGTGAAGCGCATATTTTTACATTTTTATTTGAATAAGCAACGGATTGCCTTATCTGATCGTAAACTCTGCCTGTAGAAAAATTTGCAAAAGTTCCTGTAAACGGAATTTTTCCTCCTATAGTTAAACCTGCAGCTATTCCTATCATGTTAGCTTCTGCTATTCCAACCTGGATAAATCTATCCGGAAATTCAGCTGCAAACGCATCCATTTTCATCGAACCTGTAAGGTCGGCGCATAAAGCTACAACATTCGGATTCCTCTTTCCCAACTCATAAAGGCCTTCTCCAAAACCGCTGCGTGTATCTTTTTGATCAGAGGGAGTATATGTTTTCATAAAATATTATAGAATTAATTCTGAAATAATTTCACCGAAATAGAAGTGCCAGAAGCTACCTTAAAGGATTTCTCAACTGTATATGCAGAAATAGTTGTATATTTTGTTCTGAAAACCACACGGTATCTGCCTGGCTGAAGTATAAGCGATTCCTGGATAGTATTCTCAGTAAGGTTATATATCCATTTCAGTTTGTTATCATCTTCCTGGTAAACGCTGCCATAGCCATTTGCCGACATTTGTATAACTGCTATACCGGGCTGAGGAATTTCGACAGTAGTAGTGGAACTTTGAGCTATATCAACATCATTGATGTAAAGACGCGGAAGGCTAAGTACTTCAACATCGTATTTTCCAATAATATATTTTTCAGTTTCGCCGAACGATTGCAGGTTAAGTGTTTCCATCTTGCCACCCTGGCGAACAATGGCTTTAATATTTTTCATTTCATTTGAGTTATTTCCGGCCATTTTTAAATTAAGGTAACCTTGTGGTGCGTCAATAGGAATAATGGTATGTTTTCCGGGTGTTAATGAAATGCTGTCAAATTCAACAGGAGGAATTGTATGAACTACTAAATGGTATGTTGATAAAGGGTCAAGAGTTAATGTATCAGGCAAGCCTTTATTATTCAGCGTATGAATAAAGTTATATTTTACAAGACCTGAAAAATTATCATAGAAGGTCATATTCACATTTGTTTCTGTCGGGTTTCCATAAGTATCTAATAGATTCACTTGTGCAGTAGTAGAATTCAAAGCTTGTGAAATCACAATATTTAAAGCCTGATGAAACTCCTGTTCGCTGGAAGCATCAAAGTAAGAGCCGACACAACTGAATGCCGAGGAAAAGTCTTTCCCTATTCCAATAATAAATGGCTTAAGCATGATGCCTCTTTTTTGCAGGCTTTTTGAAACAGCGCATGGATCACCGCCGCATTCTTCAATTCCATCAGTAATAAGCACAATTATATTTCTGCAATTATCACAAGGAGTAAAATCATTTGCAGAAAGTTCAAGAGAACTTGCTATAGGAGTAGTTCCTTTTGGAATAAGGGCTTTTAGTTTATTCTTTATTTTAACAGTATTATCTTTTGCAAAAGGAATTTCAAGTTTTGTATCATCGCAATCCTGCGGTGGATATTGTTTCTGGTGGCCATAAACACGAAGAGCAAGTTCAAGGTCGGGTAAGTCCTTGAGGCTGTCCAATAAATTTGATAGAAGTTTTTGTGCTATGGTGATCTTCATATCGCTCTGCCACCTGCCGTACATACTTTGCGAAGCATCAAAAACAAAAAGTATTCTTGTGGTAGGTTTGGGAATCTCTTTTTCTTTTACCTGTACTTGTGAAAATAAAAATACAGGAAATAAAAGAATAGTAAGAAAAATTAAAATATGTGAATAGTATTTTTTCAATTTTAATTATTATAAAATTAATTATCGAACTTATTGCCTTATCAACTTTTTTTAATAATCGCCAATAGTTTCGGGCAACTGTGCCAGAGCTTTTGCAAGCTGTTCATCATTTGGAGCTACACCATGCCATTTATGTGTTCCCATCATAAAGTCAACACCAAATCCCATTTCTGTCTTCATTATGATAACGACAGGTTTGCCTTTTCCGGTATGCGCTTTGGCAATTTTTAATGTTTGTATCACTTCTTCTATATCATTTCCGTTCATTTCAAGAACATCCCAGTCGAATGCGCTAAATTTTAATTTTAAGTTTCCCAGAGAATTAATTTTTTCAGTAGGTCCGTCAATTTGTTTGCCGTTATAATCAATAGTTGAAATGAGATTGTCAATTTTTTTTGCCGAAGCGAACATAGCTGCTTCCCATATCTGACCTTCCTGCAACTCTCCATCGCCATGCAGTGTATAAACAAGCTTGTCATCTTTATTCAATTTCTTTGCAATAGCAGCGCCAATTCCAACAGATAAGCCCTGTCCCAGGGAACCGGATGCAATCCTGATACCGGGTAAATGTTCAGCAGTTGCCGGATGTCCCTGAAGGCGGGAATTAAGTTTTCGAAATGTACAAAGTTCTTTTATGGGGAAATATCCTGAATGCGCAAGCACGCTGTACCAAACCGGCGAGAGATGACCATTTGATAAGAAAAATATATCCTGCCCTACCCCATCCATTGTAAAATTCTTTGGATCATGATCCATAATTACATTAAATAAAGCAACAAAAAAATCTGTACAACCAAGGGATCCTCCCGGATGTCCTGAATTGACTGCATGAACCATGCGTAACACATCGCGTCTAACTTGTGTGGCGAGTGATTTTAACTCTTCGATTGATGACATTTGTAATAAATTTATTTTCAAAAGTAAAAGATTTATTCTTTTCTAAATCTATTTGTTAATAAAAATGGAAAACCTTTTAAAGAATATATTTCAAAATGAAATTGAATATCTTTGCATTTAAATAATTTTTATATGTCACTTAATTGCGGAATTGTAGGTATTGCCAACGTGGGAAAAACCACTTTATTCAATTGCATGTCGAACACCAAAGCGCAGGCAACGGCTTTTGCTTTCAGCACAAATAAATCAAATGTTGGCATTATTAATTTACCTGATAGCAGGCTTTATGTTTTAGAAAAAATGGTGAAAGCCGCTAAAGTGGTTCATTCAACTATTGAAATAGTTGATATACCCGGGTTGGTAAAAGGCTCAAGCAAAGGAGAAGGCGTAGGCAACAGTTTCCTCGGTGATATTCGCCAGACAGATGCTATTATTCATGTTTTGCGTTGCTTTGATGATCCTAACCTACCTCATATTGAAGGCTCGGTAAACCCTGTGAGAGATAAAGAAATTATTGACCTTGAATTGCAAATAAAAGACCTTGAACTTGTAGAGCGAAAAATGCAGCGCGCGGAAAAGCTTTCTAAAACAGGCGATAAGGATGCGAAAAAAAATCTTGAATTATTGAATGTATATAAAAACCATTTTGAATCATTTCAATCTGCCCGCACAGTCCCTCTTACAGAAGAAGAAAGAAAAGTTGCCAAAGACCTTTGCCTGATAACCGAAAAACCTGTACTCTATGTTTGCAATGTTGATGATGCTTCCGCATTAAATGGAAATAAATATACACAGATGTTTAAAGAATCTGTAAAAGATGAAGGCGCTGAAGTGCTTATTATTGCAGGGAAATTAGAAGCAGAAATTTCAGAGTTGGATTCGGCGGACGACAGGATGGCATTTCTTAAAGATGTTGGCTTAACCGAACCAAGCGTTGACAAGCTTATCAAAGCAGCATTTAAACTTTTAAAACTCATGACCTTTCTTACGGCAGGACCAAAGGAAGTGCGCGCATGGACCATTAAAGAAGGATATACTGCACCACAGGCAGCAGGCGTTATTCACAGCGACCTTGAACGTGGATTTATCCGCGCCGAAGTAATGAAGTATAATGATTTTGTTACTTTAGGTTCGGAGCACGCCTGTAAAGAAAAAGGGAAACTATATGTTGAAGGGAAAAACTATATAGTACAGGATGGCGATATATTAAATATTAGGTTTAATGTGTAAAGGTTTTGCGTAAATATTTGCAAGAGATAATAAGTGATTAAAGGTGAATATATACATAAGTTACCGCTAATTGCAAAACGAGACGCGATAAAAACAAAATAATATAAACTGACAGTTACGGAAGAAATAAGACATTTACGGATTTAGAATCAGGTCATATAAAATAATCAACAAATAAAAATCCCATGAAAAAATTTTTATTAATTCCTTTTTTGCTTTCATTTCATTTTGCTTATGCAGGAACAGGCAGAGCAAATGATGAAATTCTTTTTTTTCTTGCAATTTTTGCGATTTTGTTATTTATTCTTGCTGTTCTTTATTCAATTGGCTTTATTAGAAAAATTATTAAACAACGCAAGGAAAAGAAAATAACTGATTCTACTGATAATTCTAATAACGAAAATATTAGTTAAAGAGTTTTTATGAAAACGACCTAGCTATTGAATTTGAAAACAATAATTTTATAATAACAAGAAACTATACCGAAAAAAAAAATACCTTTTCTAACTGGTATAAAAGCAAAAAGTCGTAGATTTAACGGACATTTACGGAAAGACATTGACTCTTTATCGGACAGTGCAGACAGTAATGGTAAAATATGGACATTCATGGACAATGCAGTGAAAACAAAAATGCAACATAGCGGTAACTTCGGGCTGCCCCTGGCGGCCCTTGATCGTTAGCAAGCATTATATATTATGAATTGGACAATACTTATATTTATTATAGTCTTTACTTTTATAGCTGGGACTTTTTTTTGGTTGAAATATGCAAGTAATCAAAGAATAGAATCTGAGTTAATCAATTATTATAAAGATTTAAATTTGACAATTATATCAATTCGAAAATTAAGTTTTTTAGAAAGATTTAGGTATAAGGTTGTATTCAATGGAGTTTTTTCTTTTGGGAATCCCGGACTTTTTAATATATTTGAATGGAAATGGAATAACAAGGAAGACGTTTTTGATGGAAGATACTTTCGAGTGATACGATTAATGGACATTCAAAATAAGGAATGGACAAAATATATTCAATTGTATTTTTTTGACGACATGCTAGACAAGGTTGAGGAACTTGACAGTTATGAATTTTAGATAACGCGTGCTAACTTAGCATTGCTTCAATGGCTCGTGTTCCGATAGCTATCGGAAGACAGTGCAGCGATGTGTAGTTAATAAATATTATTTCGGCGGACACGTCCGACTCCGTCTGACTTGTCCGCCACTGCAAGCAATGCTTAATCGTCGTCTGCAACAAAGAAATAAAAACATGAAAACTAATTTGACAATTTTACTTCTACTTTTCTCTTTCACCATGTTTGGACAAAGAAATTGCTTTGAAAACTGTAAAGCAAATTTTGACAAGGCTGATTCATTAAAATTAGATTCCAATGTTAAAATGGATTTCAGCAAAGCCATGGAAGTAAATAACAAAATAATTAATGGACTAATTGGATGCAAAATTCTGGATTTTAATGTTAAAACTATTGACGGGAAAACTTTATCAACATCAGAGTTAAAGGGTAAAGTAATAGTTTTAAATTTTTGGTTTGCAACATGCTCTCCATGTGTTGCTGAAATGCCTGTATTAAATAAATTAGTAACAGAATATAAAGATTCAAATGTAGTGTTCATTGCTTTTTCTACAGATGATTCCTTGGCAATTAAAAAATTCCTTCAGAGTAAAGAGTTTAATTATGAAATAGTTTCTTCAACATATGACATGAAAGATAAATTTTGTATTATTGGAGGTTATCCTACAAATATGGTATTTGATGTAAATGGTATTTTAAAACAAATATATTGTGGCAGATTAATAGAAGGTGCAAAAGCATTTGAAATATTTATACAGACAATTGATAAATGCCTGAAAAAAATTTAACAAATGCTAGTACACGGTCGCATTCTATGCTAAATGTATTAATATCATTAACCTTAATCTTAAATGTATGCGGGAAACTTTTGAACCAACTGGAAGGACAGGATTAAAAAATGCATTCGGGCTGCCTATCTGCAAGATTAGGGACGTGCTTGCAGACCGCGAAATTGAGGCGGTAATACAACAAATGTGCAGCGATGTTTTCCGGTATTTAGGAATAGCTGATAAGAGATCAGGTTCGGTTATATGCGAATGCCTTGATCTCGCCAGTTCTTACAGCAATATAACGGAGTATGAACAATCTGCCAGTGCTGTACTTGCGCGCGAGGGAATAGCTAAAACAATTCCGGGAAAACTTGTGGAGCGTGCGCGTATCATGCATGAACAAACAAAAGCTCATCTCTTTGCCGGCTCAATTCTTGACTTAGGTTGTGGTGATGCAAGGCTTGCTCAACTGTTGGCGCGGGACGGCTTCATTCTCCATCTTGCAGACGTTTACGAAAATTCAAATGTTGCTGGTGCCGGCATGCCTTTTCATCTTTTAGAACAAAGTGAAGCCGTTCCGTTCAATAACGATCAATTCGACAATACGCTTCTGCTTACCGTATTGCATCACAGCGATAATCCTGTGCAAGTTATGCGTGAAGCCCGTCGTGTAACTCGCCCGGGCGGCAGAGTTATTGTAATAGAATCGGTTTACGGTGTAAACGGTCAGGAACTTTCGCCGGCGCAAAGCATGCAAGTACAGCAATACCTTGCTTTAACTCCTGAACAGCAACGCAGGGTAAATATTTTTTTCGATCATTTTTATAATCGTGTTATCCATTATACTAACGACACAACTAAAAAAGTTAACGTTCCTTTTAATTTCAACACGCCGGATATGTGGAAACAACTTTTCGAGCAGTCGGGATTAAAGCAAGAGCGTATTGTTCATTTGGGAGTAGATCAGCCAACCGTTCCCGAATATCATACTTTACACATACTTACTGCATCAAAGTAGAGCCAAAGTCTTTTTAAAGCTTCTGAAACTTACGATCGGGTTACAACATTATTTTTTCCCCTTTTAAAATTTATAAATTGCTCAACTCTATTTCTTTTATTGTGATAACATTCAAATGAAAATATCACAATTTTATTGTAAAAAATTTTCGAAAAATTAATTTGAATTTCCGAATTATATTTTTTTATTTTTGTTAAATATTAAATTAATAAAAACTTAAATAGCTGATTCTTAAAATTTCTAAACGATAAAATGAGATCGCAGCAACAAAAAACTATAGTTAATGTTGTTGCAATTAAAGCAACACATGCGTTATGGGCAAGTTTAATAAATATCGTAGGCAGATAAAAGTAAATATTAACTTTGACACTTCTTGACAAAATTACACGACTGACAAAAAATAAAAGTGGAGACCGACAACCACAAAAAAAACGGGGCGATACCGACCTGTCTGCCCTGCCTACCGGTCAGCTACCGTGTGGACACAAGTATTATTAGCTTTGGCACAAAAAAGATATGAATAAAATAAGCCATACACCAAATTTTGAAGGAATATTTTCTGACAAACGTTTAAATAAGCGCGGGAATAATATCG
>CAINEZ010000318.1 GCA_903847905.1 uncultured Bacteroidota bacterium | reverse complement strand
ATAAAGATGATAAATATTATTACAAATACAATGAATTGTACTTTCCTCAAAGTACTTTTAATGATAATATTGATTATGATAATGAATTAGCGTGGCGTTTAGGTTCAGAATATAAAAAATGGAAATTTGATGGTGGTTTAAATTTCGAGTATGAAAACATTAAAGGACATTATATAAGATATAATGAACAAAACATAGATACCATAATTTCCCTTAATAAAAATTATTACAGTTTATTACCTTCCGCTACAATTTCCTTTAATTTAAATGATACATCGGAAATTAAACTAACAATATCTAAAACAAGTGATTTCCCATTTTTTTATAGATTGTCAGATTATATAGATAAGTTTAACTCATATTATTGGCGTACAGGAAATTCATCTTTAAATCCTGTTGATTTTTATTCTATTTATTTAGGATACTCCTACAATAAAGAAAATTGGAATGCTTCGGCAGAAGGTTTTTTTAATTATACCAATAATGAAACTGCAAATATTTCAATTCCTTTAACTTCATTATTAATTTTATCCAAGCCTGAGAATATAGCAAAGCAAAGTAATACAGGAGTTGATTTGTCTTTATGGATTCAGGTTAATAGCAAATTTAATTTCTCACTTTCATCAAGTATTTTCCATACCTATTACGATACGAAATCTCTTTCTAATACTGCTGCATATTATAATTTGCCTATAGATAACTTGATAAAAAAACAATTTGGCTATGATGTAAAATACAATATGGAGTACAAAATAAAAAAGTTTTATGCAATGTTTTATGTTAATTATTATGCTAAAGAATTAACATTTGATGGATACAAAAAAGCTTGGATTAATTCATCGTTTAATGTAAGTAAAAAGTTTTTCAATAATAAATTGAGAATTACTGTGGGCGTTAATAACATATTTGATGATTTAGTTGAACATGGCTCATATTCAAACAACTTTGGAATAACAAGCAATACTAAAATTACAGGTTCAAAATATAAACGCATATATTCTTTTTCAATTCAATATAACTTCCGACAAGGCGACAGGGGAACGAAAGATTATAAGATAGGTGGATAAGATGTATATTATGAGTTTCTTTTAAAATCTATAATCATAAATGCCTTTCCTTCTTTATAAACAATTAGATGCTCCGTCCCGAAAGCCCGACATCTATCGGGACGAGAGCGGTCTATTTTGCTTCTATTCAAAACAAAAAAAGTTTAAAATGAAATATGTCTTATGGCATTTCCTTTCTATAAACAATATACATCTGTAAAAAATTGATTTTAATAAAATCATTTTTTCCATTTAATTTTTATTCATTAATTTGCGAAGGTAATTTTTAAAACATATAATTATGCCTTCCTCAAAATACATTTTTGTAACCGGTGGTGTTACTTCATCATTAGGAAAAGGAATAATATCTGCATCATTAGCAAAACTGCTACAGTCGCGCGGATTTACAGTTACTATCCAGAAACTAGATCCCTATATAAATGTTGACCCGGGAACTCTTAATCCTTATGAGCATGGCGAATGCTATGTTACCGAAGATGGAGCCGAAACCGATCTTGATCTTGGACATTATGAACGCTTCCTGAACATACCTACTTCGCAGGCTAATAATATAACTACAGGGCGTATTTATCAGAGTGTTATTGAAAAGGAGAGAAGAGGTGATTATCTTGGAGAGACAGTGCAGGTAATTCCTCATATTACTGACGAAATTAAATACCGTATAAAACTTTTAGGAAATGATAACAATTATGATTTTGTAATAACAGAAATTGGCGGGACTGTTGGCGATATTGAGTCGCTCCCATATATAGAAGCGGTTCGTCAGATGCGGTGGGAAATGGGTAACCGTTGCCTTGTTATTCATCTTACTTTAGTGCCTTACCTTAAAGCAGCAGGCGAATTGAAAACCAAGCCAACGCAGCACTCAGTAAAGATGCTGCTTGAGTTGGGGGTTCAGCCTGATATTCTTGTTTGCCGCACAGAAAAACATCTTAACGAAAACCTCAAGCATAAAATTGCATTGTTCTGTAACGTAGAGCCTACTTCAGTTATAGAGTCTATTGATACCGATACAATTTACAATGTTCCTGTTCTGATGAAATCAGAAAATCTTGATAAAGTAGTGTTGCGCAAAATGAACATGCAAGAAAAGCATGAACCCGACCTGGTGAAATGGGAAGAATTTCTTTACAGGTATAAAAATCCCACTTGTGAAGTGCGAATTGGACTTGTAGGGAAATATGCCGAACTGAAAGACGCTTATAAATCAATATCCGAATCTTTTATTCATGCAGCATCAGTGCATCAATGCAAAGTGATAGTACAGATGATCCATTCAGAGGAAATTGAATCCTCAAATGTGAAAGAAGCATTAAAAGGATTGAATGGTATTCTTGTTGCGCCCGGCTTTGGGGAAAGAGGAATAGAGGGAAAAATTACAGCAATTCAATATGCGCGGGAAAATAATATACCATTTCTTGGGATTTGCCTTGGGATGCAATGCGCAGTAATTGAATTTGCCAGAAATGTATTAGGGTTCAAAGATGCCCACTCGACTGAAATGAATCCGAGAACAACTCACCCCGTTATAGATATAATGGAAGCGCAGAAAAAAATATCCTGCAAAGGGGGAACCATGAGGCTCGGTTCTTATCCATGCGATGTTATAGAAGGCTCTAAAGCATTCGATATTTATAAAACAAAAAGCATATCTGAAAGACACCGGCACCGGTATGAGTTCAATAATAAATATCTTGACGATTTTAAAAAAGCAGGAATGATACCCTCTGGAATTAACCCTAAAGATAACCTTGTTGAAATGATGGAAATACCTTCCCATCCATGGTTTGTAGGTGTGCAGTTCCACCCGGAATATAGAAGTACTGTGGCTATGCCGCATCCGTTGT
>CAINEZ010000317.1 GCA_903847905.1 uncultured Bacteroidota bacterium | reverse complement strand
TTTGTTTTTTTAGAGATTACAAAATTAAGCAAGTTATCATTTAATGGGCGACTTCCCCCTTCCTTTGCTTCGTTCCGCTACGCTCCACTTCGCAAAGGAAGGGGGAAGTTTTTACCATTAACAACGTGGTGAAACTTTACATTACTACCGGTTGGTATTCTGATGCTGCCAATCTTGCTGCAAGGTTTCCTGACGCCTCAGGTGGTTTTAACGTCCAAAATTCCGGCGGTACTGTTAATTATATGATATCTGGAGCGTCGCAAAGCGGCACAGTATTTCCTACTGGAAATGTAGGTATAGGGACAGTATCCCCCAGCGCTTCTTATAAATTAATTGTTAATGGCGGATTTACAAATATTACATATAATGCTCAAACTGTTCCAGCAAGCGGCGAAGGTTTAGTGATTGGATGGAATCGAAGTAATAGTCAAGCCGAAGTCAATTTATATAATGCGTACAATAACGCTCCTACCGCATTTCAGTTTTCACAAAAGACAGCAACTAGTACATATACTGATCTCATGACTATTAGGGGCAACGGAAATGTAGGCATAGGATATCTTTATCCGGGCGCGCAACTACACATTGGTAGAATAATAACATCTCCAGATGTTGGTATAGCTACAAAAACGTACGATGTGAGCACAGTTGGCGAAGGTTTTCTCATTAATTCCTATATGAACACTTCTGAATCATATACAAGGTGTACTGATATTTTAGCGTTAGGAGCACAAAGTGGGACTAATGGTGGCGGGATGATTAAATTTATGACAAATTCATACACCAGCAATACCGCTGTAGAGGCAATGCGGATACAACCCAACAGTAGAGTAAGAATAGCTACTTGGACAGCAGATGGAACAACTGTGGTTTATAAAAATGCTTCTGGAGATATCGGTATTGTTAGTTCGGACATAAGACTTAAGAAAAACATCGTCCCTATTCAGAATAGCTTGGATATTGTTAAAGGCATAACAGGTGTACTATATAATTTAAATTCTGATTCGGCTAATGCAAAAAAGTCTGTTGGCGTTATTGCGCAAGATGTAATGAAAGTTTTGCCGGAATTAACATTTGCTTTTAAAAACCCTGATGGCGAAACATACTATAGCGTTCATTACGAGAAACTCGGCGCTGTTTTGATAAATGCAGTTAAAGACCAGCAAAAGCAGATAGAACAACTTCAAAAAGAAAATGAAGAATTGAAAACTCAAAATCTTTCATTCAATACAAAATTCGAATCGCAGCAAGCAGAGATAGAAAAAATAAAACTACAATTAGAATTAAACACTGAAGCTAAGAAATAGGGTAAAAATAAAAGGTAATAGGTAATCAGTAATTTGTGGTCACTAATTACAAAGAGTGAGGAGAACAAAGCTATGGTTGTTATAAAAAAAAATGTTGTAAATTAAATTTATGAAAACAAAAATTATTCATAAGTCGCAAAATCAGTTACTGCCATTGCTCCTGCTACTTCTGCTACCCACCTTTTTATTTTCCCAAAGCGTAGGCATAGGCGCAGTTTCATTTACACCTGATGCATCGGCAATGCTCGAAGTTTCTGCATTAAATAAGGGAACCCTGCTGACCCGAGTTGCTTTAACAGGAACTGGCGATGTTACTACTATTCCAAGTCTTACTTCAAGCCCTGCTACGGCAACGGGGCTGTTGGTTTATAACACAGCTACTACGCTTGATGTAACACCAGGGTATTATTATTGGAATGGATCGGCATGGATAAGGTTTTCTACCAGCGGCGGATGTACTACCCCTGCTCAACCTTCAGCAATAACAGGCGATGCTACCGCTTGCGCAAATACGTCAAAAGTTTACTCAATAATATCAAGTGGAGCTACCTCTTATCAATGGACAGTTCCAACAGGCTGGTCAATTACCGGAGGTAATGGGACTATTTCCCTTACAGTAACTACAGGTAATTCAAGTCAAAGTGGAAACGTAAATGTAAAAGCAATTAATTCATGTAGTGAATCAAGCCCTGAAAGAACTTTGGCTGTAACAGTAAATCCAATACCTAATGTTGTAGCCACTCCTTCGTCTCAGTCAATTTGCAGCGACGGCACAACTGCTACTGCAACTGATATTTCATTATCCTCAAGTGTTTCAGGAACAAATTTTTCATGGACAGTAGCGCCAAATGGAGTTACTGGCTCTTCATCCAGTTCCGGTGGTTTTAGCAGCATAGCGCAAACGCTTACTTATTCAGCTTCGCCAGGTACGGCAACATATACAATAACACCAACAGCAAGTGGCTGTTCAGGAACACCAACTAATGTTATCGTTACAGTAGCTGCTTCTGCTACTAATGGCGGCTGTGGCAATTCTGCCAATTGCATATCTGCACCTTCAGGGGAATATACCGTTCTACGATTTAACACCCCTGCTGCGGCTACTACATGGGTTGTTCCATGTGGTGTTACAAATATAGAATTTCTTGTAGTTGCCGGTGGTGGTTCGGGAAATAGTATTAGTGGTGGCGGGGCTGGTGGTCTAATCTATAATTCATCTTTAACCGTTATTCCTGGTAGTTCTTATTCGGTAATTGTTGGCGCAGGTGGCACCGGAGGCAGTCTTGTTAATAATGGTTCTGATAGTCAATTTGGTTCATATATTGCAAAAGGCGGTGGAGCAGGTGGTGCAAGTATAGCGGGTGGCACAGGTGGATCAGGTGGTGGAAGTTATGGCGGAACATTTGGACTTGGTACTTGCGGTCAGGGTAATAATGGTGGTGTTGGGGGAGGTGGCGCTCCATATTATGGCGGCGGTGGCGGTGGTGGTGCAGGGGAAGTAGGACAGAACGCTCCAACCAATTATCAGAGCGGTCGTGGGGGAAATGGTTTATCATATTCTATTACTGGCTCTTCTGTTACATATGCCGGAGGAGGTGGAGCATCCGCAACTCAGCAAGGTTCAACTGCTGGGGCAGGTGGGTGTGGTGGTGGTGGTGCAGGAGCAACTACGTATGGGGGAATTGGAACTTCGGGAACTTCAAATACCGGAGGGGGTGGTGGAGGAGCGCACAGCGGAATATATGGGGCTGGCGGTTCCGGTGTTGTAATTATAAGGTATCTAACACCCTAAGAGTTATTTTTTGGTAATGTGGTAAAAAATAATTAGTTTTTTTAACGAATTATTACAATTTTTTTGATAAAAACTTTTTCGCAAATTATAATTCGGGCAAAATACACGCCGCTTTTAAGGTTGTCTAAAGAAAATAATTGCCTGCTATTTTTGCCTGGTTCCAAATAAAAAGTTTTATGAAATTGGCAATCTGATGAAAAAATTTCAAGTTCTCCTTTGCATAGATTTTCTTTGTCAACAGAAAAAATAATATTTCCTGAAGAAGGATTGGGGAACAACCGGAAAGGTTCATCATCAATATTATTTCCTATGGGATGAATCGAAGCGTCAAAATTCAAATATGTTTTCATTATTACCGGAAGATGATCGGACATATTATATAGACAATATGTGATACTATTGGGTATGCATGGGGCAAGCGGAAGTGCCGTTATTGAGTCATTAAGATGATTACCATCATTACCAAATGCTTTGTATGTTCCTTGTATATATCTTAGTTGGTGAGAGCCTTGTATTAAATCATTACTGACCAGGATAAAATCAAACCTGTCATCCAACCCTCCTGTAGCGCCTCCGCCAAATTGCCTGTTCCTTGTACTTTGTGTATGTAGATGAGCATAAAATGAATTATCATGCCAGTTACCAATAGAATCAAGGGGATCGTTCATCTGGTAATTTCCATGAGAAAGTAATTCAACAAATCCCGGTTCTGTACTATCATAAAAATTAAAATCGCCTCCAAAAAAAATATTTTTTCTATTTGGAATCTCATTTAAGTGGCTTTTAAATCTAAGGATTTCCTGATATCTGCTTAGTTCGTTTTCAGTACCGCTATTTGCTTTTAAATGGGCAATATAAACATAGAAGAATACAGTGTCATGCAAATTAATATATACACTATTGTTGTAATATAAAAGGTATTCATTAATTATTCTGAGGTCTGTTTGGATAGTATCCTGTGAATAAAGGCTTAACTTATCCGAATTATAAAATAACATATTATCAGTGTCGGGACCATCAGTAAAATCAGCTTTTTTATAACTGCTTACAGAATCGGCATTCATTACATAATTAAGTATATGCTGGGAACTTGTATCACTCGATATTTCATTTATTGCAAAAACATCAGGTCTTATATATTGAATAATTCTTTTTAGATCATGAGTGTTGGAATAATTAGTAACAGAGTAATTAAGTATATTATAATACATAAATGTCAATGTATCTTGAGCGGAAACAGTAAATGTGAAAAAAAGAAAAAAGAAAATCGAATATATATTTTTCATATAAATAAATACGGCTTATCCCATTTAAACAAGTTAATGTTTATTTTTAAGTATTTCCATCTTTTTTACCACATCACAATAGATACATAGTAATAACACATAGTTTTAAATTCACAAATATCAATGCAAGTAAAGAGTAATTCTATGCGAAACCTATGTTTATGTGGTAAAATATAAAAAGTTTATTTTTTAAATTTAAAACGCGATAATATATACTAATGTTTTTTTACTTGTCCGAAAGGGATAAGCAGTTAAATAAATATCAAGCAAAGATACTATAAAACCTAATCTTTATTTTAAGTTCATTACATTATTTTGTTAAGAAAATTAAATGCTTACTTGCAGTTAAGTTATAAATATGTATTTTTATATCGTTAAAGTTTTTATTAACGTTACATTTCGATAACATATAGAATTTATTAATGCAAATATTTATTGATATATCATTTATAAAACAGGTAACAATAAAAATATTGTTTTTACTGATAATATTATTTTCTTTTCAATCTAAAATTTTTGCTCAGGTTGGGCAGGAAGATTCAGTTTTTGTAATTGAAAGCGAAAGCGACAGCATGAATCTTATATCAGGATATTTTGAAGTATATGATTCTCTTGGCGTATTCTTTTTTGGGGCTGATTCATCATCTGCTTCTATAGTTAATTCACCTGACTCTTTAACAAAAGCTTATGGTGGTAACTGGAGCAATGATGTTTTATTTCTTTTTAATAAAGACTTTGATCCATCTAAAATGGACTCCATTAAAATTGTTCTTCAGGATAATGAAGGACATTGCTTTTATCCTCCACGGGTAGACGTTATAAATTCAAATTTTGGCTGGAGGCGTTGGCAGTTCCATTATGGAATGGATATTAATCTAAAAAGAGGAGATACTGTAAGATGTGCATTCGATGGAGTAGTAAGAATATCTAAATGGGGGTGGGGTTATGGAAATGTAATCGTTATACGTCATTTGAATGGACTTGAAACTTTATATGGACATCTATCCGCTTCTAAAGTTGTTGCTAATCAGACTGTGAAAGCAGGTGATGTGATAGGTCTAGGTGGTAGTACAGGGCGCTCTACTGGTCCTCATTTGCATTTCGAAATTCGTTATTTTGGAGTACCCATTAATCCAAATACGCTCATCGACTTTTCAAATTTTACTATTCTGAAAGACACTGTTTATCTTACAAAGAGAAACTTCCAATATTACAATAATGTTAAAAAAATAGCCGGTAATTATAAATACTATACTGTGAAAAAAGGTGACACACTTTCGAAAATAGCCGTTTACTTTGGAACTAATGTTAATGCAATCTGCATGCTTAACGGGATTAGGCCAACTACAGTTCTGAATATTGGCAGAACTATTAGAG
>CAINEZ010000316.1 GCA_903847905.1 uncultured Bacteroidota bacterium | reverse complement strand
TATAAAAAGTATTTTAATTATTTAGATGTAGGACATAAAGGAAAAGAGCATGAAATTTTTGCTTATAATGGTGGTTTATTTGAACCCGACGAAATCCTCGATAACATAAAAATTGATGATGAAATACTTTTCAAACATACCGGCATTCTTGCTGATTACGATTACCAGACCGAAATAGACGTTAATATACTCGGACATATTTTTGAACACAGCTTAGGCGAAATCGAAGAAGTACAAGCCGAACTCGAAGGACAGGTAATTGAAAAAAATAAAACAAGAAGAAAAAAAGACGGAATTTTTTACACTCCTAAATACATTACAAAATATATAGTCGATAATACGCTTGGGGCTTTGTGCGATGAAAAGAAAAAGGAAATAGAAATCAATGAAGATGAGTTTAGCTATGAAAAACGAAAAGCCAGAAGAAAAGAATTAATTGTAAAACTCGACACTTACCGCAACTGGTTATTAAAACTTACAATATGTGATCCTGCTTGTGGTTCGGGCGCATTCTTAAATCAGGCATTAAATTATTTAATCGAAGAGCATAAATTAATTGATGAACTACAGGCAAAGGTTTCGGGTGCGAGTATTGTTTTTCCGGATATAGAAAATAAAATTCTTGAAAATAATTTATACGGAGTTGATTTGAATGATGAAAGTATTGAAATTGCAAAACTATCACTTTGGCTGCGTACTGCCCATAAAGGAAGAAAATTAACGTCATTAAATAAAAATATTAAATGCGGAAATTCTTTAATTGACGATCCTGCTGTTGCCGGTGATAAAGCGTTTAGCTGGCAAAATGAATTTCCTGAAATATTTAAAGAAAAAGATAAAATTGCATGGCACATCACATGCGCTACTCACAATTCCAGGTATTCGCAAAGAATGTTTGATAATTATGTAAAGCTTGGCGAACCTGTTTGGCTCTCCGAAAAAGAAGAAATAATTGTAACCGAAACCATTGCCGATATAACAATAAAAGATAAACTAAACATACCTGCATATAATATTTGCGGCGACCATATACATATACTGCTTGTTTGCGAAGAAAGCGAAGTGCCGAAAATACTACAGAAAATAAAAAGTATGAGCGCTCGTGCATGCAATATAGCTATGGGAAGAACCGTTCCTGCTGCATCTCTGCAAATGGAGCATGCTCCATTTGCGGAAGAAGAGGAACCGCCGGATGCGCATACAACGACGGAGCATGCTCCGTCGTCGGTATGCGCTGCGGAGTTGGCAGAACCTGTAGTGTCGGGATACCCGGAAGTTTCCGATAAAAAAGAAAAAACTCGCGGAACTACACAAGCACATCTGTGGACGCAAAAATTCGGTTGCAAAGAAATAACATCCGAAGAACAATTGCTGAATACTATAAACTACATACAAAACAACCGGCAAAAACACGAACTTCCCGAAAATAAAACATTACAATTATTGACAAAAAAAATATGTTGCACACTTGAACATGCTTTCCATAAAGAATATAATGGCGGTTTTGATGTGGTTATTGGGAATCCACCTTATGTAGATATAAAAGCTCTACCAAATGAAATTGTGAATTATTTTTTCAAAGTATTTAAAACAGCGGAAAACAGGATTAATTTATATTCTTTATTCATTGAAAGAGGTTTAGAATTATTATCAGATGGCGGTATATTGTCATTTATTAATCCAAATTCAATGCTGG
>CAINEZ010000315.1 GCA_903847905.1 uncultured Bacteroidota bacterium | reverse complement strand
GTCGTCTAATGGTAGGACACAAGATTCTGGATCTTGTTGTCATGGTTCGAATCCATGCGGGGCAACCAATTAAATCTCACCTTATATTGCTCCAAAATCTTTGCAAGTGTATAATTGTTGTAGTAAAATTTGTAAAGAAATCTATTCTAGTGATCTATGGATATATTGCTTATTTCCCCGCCGCTTTTTCTAGAAAACAAAAGAAAGCTCTATCCGCGTTATCCGCCGTATATCATGTTATCTGTTGCTGCGAGTCTTGAAAATGCCGGTTTTAAAGTAAGAGCTTACGATGCCTTTCTTGAGGGAGCGAGTCTTACTGAGATAAGGGATCTTGTTCAGCAAGCGCGCCCTTCTCTGATAGGATTATGTCCGGCTGACCTAACCAGGTTTCCTCCTATTGAAATAGATATTAAACTCATCATTTTTTTAAAGAAATATTTTCCAGATATTCCCATATGCGTTTTCGGAATAGGGAAGAAAGGTATTATTGATACTTTAATAGCCGGAGCACCAAGCGTTGACTATGTGCTTCTTGGCGATCCTGAAGAAATAATGGTTGAGTTGGCTCAGCATATTGATAAAAAAGATGATCCTAATCGTATATCGGGCTTAATGTGCAAGCAGGTCGATGGAGATTTTTCTATTACCGGCGTTCCCAGGGTAATAGAAAATCTCGATCGCCTATTGCCTCCTGCCTGGCATTTAATAGATTTGGACCGGTATTATTTTTTCCCTCACAGATATAAAATATCCAAGGCTTATCCTATTACTACAGCAAGAGGATGTCCCTGGAATCGCTGTGTTTTTTGTAAAGAAATTTCTGTGGCTGGTTCTCCCCCCTACCGGTCTAGATCACCGGAGAATATAGTCTCGGAAATAGAATACATAATTAAAGGAAATAACTATTCTGAAGTACAGTTTTACGATAGCAACTTTAATACTGACATAAAATGGATGAACAGGTTTTATCAAGAAATTAAGAATAGGAAGCTCATTTTTCGCTGGTCATGTTTAGCAAGGGTTGATAATGTGAATAAGGAAGTGCTTAATATTATGAAACTTGCCGGATGCTGGAATATTATTTTTGGCATTGAAAGCAGTTCTCAGCTTTTACTTGAGACGATAGATAAAGGGATTACTATTGAACAGGTTAAGAAGGCTGTAAAATGTGCTCGTGAATCCGGCATTGAAACAACCGGTTCGTTTCTTATTGGTCTTCCTAACGAACGCCCTGTAGATGTTATTAATTCTGCCAAATTTGCAGTTCAAATAGGTCTTTGTTATGCGCAGTTTTTTATAGCTAAATGGCATGACGATCATGAAGAGTTTCAACCTCTGGGAAGATTAACTAAGGAGTGGGATTATTCGCAATTTGATTTCAGAGGACAAGTTTTTATTCCTCAGGCGTATCAAAATCTCGAAAAATTAAAGGGTGTGCAGCGTAGGGCTTATCGTATTTTCTATTTTCATCCTAAAACAATTCTATATCATATAAAGAAAATAAAATCTCTGGCAGAATTAAAAAGATTACTTTCTGCATTCCTGACTTTGATTAAAATCAATATGGGAAGAACATCATGATTATAAGAATTTTACTGTGGTGTATAGCTTATTGAAATTTTAAGGGACTCCTTTTGTACTTTGGGCTGCGCTGTGAATTAAAAAAATAATTAAAATTTTACTTGCAACTCTGTTGCTTTAGTGGTATATAATATTTCATGTGTGATCGATGCCAATGTAGAGGTTTATTAGAGCGTAAACGTGTCGCGATTACCGAGCTGCGCCGCTATGTTATAAAGGTTCTTACCCAGGCTCACGCCAGCCTTACCGCTTCTGTTATATTGCAAGAAATCCGTAAGATCCGGCACATAAATAAGGTTACGCTTTATCGCATACTTACACTTTTAGAGGAAAAAGAGATTGTTCGTAGCATCTTGACATCTACCGGCATAATTAGGTACGCGCTTATTGACCCCCAGAATAGAGGTACTGAGAATCTTCCTCCTCAGTTTGTTTGTAGGAAATGTAAAGTTATCTTGCCGGTAAATTTGTTAAATGCGGAGTTACTGGTTAAAAAAAGCCTGAGTAGTAAATTCAGCGGTCCGTTTGAACTGGTAATAGAAGGTATTTGTCCAAAATGTAGAAAGGAGGAATATGCTTAATTTTTCCCGAGTGGCAGAAAATGTTTCCCGGAACATTTCTTTAATTTTCGCGATCATAATAGTCTTTTGTTTTACAAATATTCTCTTCGCATCAAGGCAGAAGCAGACCACTGGAGG